>JAEPMR010000058.1 GCA_017643845.1 Marivivens sp.
AATAACATCCATTATAAGGCGTTCGTAGGCATCGGGAACGTCTTCAACATCAGGACCGAGAGCGTCAGCAAAAGACATGTCCAGAGGGACATCAATAAGCCGCATCCCGCCCGGACCCGGCTCTTTAATCGTCATTTGTAGATCGATGCCTTCGTTCGGCTGTAACCGGATAGACAGGATGTTGCGATGTCTTGCCTCATCACCTTCAAAAATTGAGTGACCCAAGTCCTTGAAAACAACCGCAATTTCCGAAGATCGGGAGCGAAGCCGCTTTCCCGTTCTCAGATAGAATGGCACGCCCGCCCAACGCCAGTTATTGATATGGCATTTCAATGCGATAAAGCTCTCCGTGAAAGATCGGGGGTTCTCTGCATCTTCTCGATAGGTCGGCCCGTCCGGTCCTTCGTCATACTGCCCTCGAACGATATGATGCGGATCGACAGGCTGTAACGCACGTATCACCTTCAACTTTTCATCGCGAACTTCGTCAGCGCCAAATTTATTGGGGGGTTCCATTGCGATCAAACACAGCAGCTGCATCAGGTGGTTCTGCACCATATCCCGCATGGCGCCAGAGTGGTCATAATAACTTCCCCGCCCACCGACGCCGACCGTTTCAGCGACGGTTACCTGAATATGGTCGACATAGTGGTTATTCCAAAGCGGCTCGAATAGGACATTTCCAAACCGAATAGCCATCAAGTTTTGGACTGTTTCTTTTCCTAAATAATGGTCGATCCGGTAGATTTGACCCTCATCGAAATGTTGAGCAAGGGTCTCATTGAGGGACCGAGCGGACGGCAAATCATGGCCAAAAGGCTTCTCGACAACGATACGGCTCTCAGGTGTCGCAATTTCGAATTCATGCAGCTTCTCTGCTAAGGCCCCAAAGAGACTCGGCGCTACGGAAAAATAAAAAGCCCGAACAATCCCCGGACGTACCAGCGATTTCAATCGCTCCCAGCCGTCACCTCCAGCGGCATCAACAGCGACATAGTCAATCATGCCGAGAAAATCTGATAACTCAGTATGTCTTGACGCTTCATCACCTCCAAACTCTTGGATCGCGCCTTCAATCATCACTCTGTATGCATCGCCATCCATCAAAGAGCGCGCAGCTCCGATTATCCGGCTCTCTGCCGGGAGCTGACCCGACAAATATCGACGAAAAAGTCCCGGAATGATTTTCCTGCGTGCAAGGTCGCCCGTGCCACCAAAAATCACGAGATCAAAAGGGTCCACGGGAATGACGCGCGAAACCATGAAAATCCTCCGTCGCAGCTGCCCAAGCGCATCGTTAGCGCTAACGAAGCGCGTCATAACTATGTTCCAACGGCATGTCTAGGGCGAACCGGTTGGACTTTTACGCCTGAAGCTCGGCATCCCAATACAGGAAATCGATCCAACTATCGTGCAAATAGTTCGGAGGGAACTTTCGACCCAAATTCCTCAGTTCTTCGGCCTCGGGCCTACGCGGAGCACGATGAAGGGACATTCCAGAGCTCCGCAATTCACGGGAACCCTTACGCAAATTGCATTTCGAACACGCGGCTACAACATTTTCCCAGCTGGTGACACCACCTCGCGCCCTAGGGACCACATGATCGAATGTCAGATCCCCTTTTGCGCCGCAATATTGGCACTTGAATTCATCCCGCAGGAAAAGGTTAAAACGCGTAAATGCAACGCGCTTCTGAGGACGAACATAATCCTTCAGCACGACCACCGATGGAATTTTGATCGTCATCGAGGGACTTCTAGCGACCTGTTCATACTCAGCGACGATGTCCACACGATCAAGCCACACGGCCTTCACAGCCTCCTGCCATGGCCAAACTGACAAAGGAAGGTAGGACAACGGTCTGTAATCAGCGTTTAACACAAGTGCAGGTTTGTTTAGCCGCTCAGAGGTCGATACTTCAAACAAGCCATCAATATCGCGTTCCATCCCGAAATCGTCCCTTGCTTGAGGCAGGTTCGCTATTCAGCAAAAGTCCCGTTTCTCCGATATTCAAGTTACAATAATAACCATATATCGCACAATATTATTGGCAAGCACTATATGTGGGAGCCCTTGAACTACCCGATAGAATAGACTTTGCGCAATCTTCGCAATTTGAGGGGCGGAATTCTCGTCATTTCGAGCGCCGTAAACACGTGGATTGTCCCCATATCGAAGTCGATTACCGCATGATCCCCGACCCAAGCGCCGAGATTGAGATAACTCCGCAGTAGAGCCGGCATTTGCTGCATCGCTTTTTTACGATCAAATTCGGATGCACCCACCGTGCGAAACAAAGCGTAATTTGACGAGGATATTTTCGGGACCAAAGCCTTTGGACCGGTGGCAAATTTTGCAAGATAGCCAAAAGCGTGAGCATATTCGGTCGTTTTTGTCCCACGAAAACTGGTGCAGCCGATAACGGTGGTGCATCCAGCGTCCTCCCCGCAGAGCACAACAAATGCCCACAGCGCCCTCATCACATCCGGCACGAGTTGTCTTTCTGCGACACACAATCGCCCAATCTCCATCACCTTCTCGTTCGACGAAAAAATTGGGGAAATGTCGTAGAAACTTCCGCTGTACCCCTTTGCCGCATCAGTTATATTCTTTAAAATTTTGACTCTCATCGTGGCAACGAGGGCACTACCTGGCATCGTCTCAACGAGAATATGGTCAAATTCCTGATCAAATCGATCCCAGTCACGGTTCGGAACCTCACTCGCCTTCGGCACAAAGAACCGCGAGCGCAAACTGGCAGATTTCTGCCGGTCCTCGATAGAGGCTGCTAGCCTCACGCTGAGTTGTCCAATGTGAAGCTGTTGAAGCACGATGCGTCTCACCTATTCTACAAGTACAGACTAGATCATCTTTCAACTATGCCGACAGGGATTAAACTATGACCGAAAAAATTGTCAAATCCGATGACGAATGGCGAAATCAACTCTCTGATCTCGCATACAAGGTAACCCGTAAACACGCGACCGAGAGAGCCGGAACTCACGATCATTTCCCCAAAGAAAATGGACAGTTCACATGTATTTGCTGTGGACAGAAACTGTTTTCACAAGACGATAAATTCGAGAGTGGAACAGGTTGGCCCTCTTTCACAAGACCAATCAACAACACCTGCATCGGAGAAAGCGTCGACCGATCATGGTTCATGAAAAGGACCGAAGTGCATTGTCAGAGATGCGACGCCCATCTTGGTCACGTCTTCCCCGATGGACCACAACCGACTGGCTTAAGATATTGCATCAACGGCGTGGCATTAGAATTCAAACCTGATGAATAAGCTATCCATTCTTCGGGCGGACGATCTCTGCCCCACCTACTGGCGCAGCCACTCCGGTTGTATACCGGCAGCTTGTGGGGAGTGATTTCAAGTTGCGCGCGGCGCAATATGCAATCGCGGCTGGAGTAAATGCCGCCACAGGCAAAGGCGTCCGAATGACCGGATAGGCGGCCAGAAGTTCTTCGACCACTCCAACCTGACGTTCAGGACCAAAGACGGCAACTTGGTCGAAGCGCCTTACAAACTGACGGAAAGCCTGCACCAACTCCTCACGAAGCAGATCGGCCCAATCGTCGGCCACCTCAGTGCGGTTGGTCTCGGATACATACCTCTTCGGGATCATTCGCATTTGGAAGCGACCAGGGGTCGGCCCCTGCCAAACATCATTGCGCCACCCCGCTCCTATATCGAAGGCCTGCAAGCTTCCGTCCGTGGGACTACTATCAACAGAGCAATCACAGACCACAAAACGAATTTTCGACGATAAACGGAGAGCGCCAAAAAGTCCCCCATCAGAAAGCACCATTTTTCCAAGCGCTTGGACAAAGAAATCCTCAGCTCCTCCGCCACTGCCACCTAAACTCAAATCTCCATCGTCAAAATCATACAGAACCGGCTTCCCAAAAAGCTCCGCCAATACAGACGGAGTATCGGGCTGCTTATGACCGTCAATCCCAATGCAGTCCGCAGACTCGGCCAACGGCGCAAGAGCTTTTGCAAACGCCAGCTCAACCGGCTCCCCATCATCTTCAGCGTGCAGTGGCACCGAGATCATCTCACCATACTCTAGAACCTCACTTGCGTTGGTCTTGATTGCTATAGCGTGAACGACGGCCTCACCTTCGGCTAAGGCAGCCGCTACAGCCGTGAATGGCTGAATTACTTCTTTGGCACCCAACAGTGACTTTCCCTCTGTTTACTCCCCTACTATAGAGTGCGACGAAGACAACGACCCTACAAGAGTGGGAATTAGAATGCAGTACAAGCCAAAGTCCGAATTTATGGACGTTATGATTCAACGTGGTTTTCTCGCGGACTGCACGGATTACCAAGCACTTGATGATGCATTCTCTAGCGGTGTCGTGCCCGGCTACATCGGGTTTGACGCGACAGCTGAGTCCCTGCACGTAGGTTCACTTATTCAGATCATGATGCTGCGCTGGCTTCAGAAAACGGGTAATAAACCAATCGTCCTGATGGGAGGAGGCACGACAAAAGTCGGTGACCCATCGTTCCGCGCTGACGAACGCCCCCTTCTCGGACCCGAACAGATCGAGCGCAATATTCAAGGGATCAAACAGGTCTTTGCGTCCTATATATCTTTCGGTGAAGGCTCGACCGACGCGCTTCTACTCAACAACGCGGAATGGTTGGATAATCTAAACTATCTCGACTTCCTTCGCGATATTGGCCGACACTTTTCCGTAAACCGGATGCTTGCATTTGAAAGCGTCAAGTCGCGCCTTGATAGAGAGCAATCTCTATCATTTCTGGAATTCAACTACATGATATTGCAGGCTTATGACTTCCTCGAACTCAATCGGAGATATGGGTGTGTGCTACAGATGGGCGGCTCAGATCAATGGGGGAACATCGTAAACGGTATCGACCTAACTCGCCGTGTTCTGGATCACGAAATATTCGGCCTGACCTCACCTCTATTGACGACTTCAGACGGGAAGAAGATGGGAAAGTCGCAGGACGGAGCCGTTTGGCTAAATGCGTCGATGAAATCCCCTTACGAATTCTGGCAGTTTTGGCGCAACACGACCGACAGCGACACCGGTCGCTTCCTGAAGCTCTATACAGAACTCCCCCTAGACGAGTGCGAGCGACTGGGTGCCCTGGGCGGTGCCGAAATAAACGAAGCCAAAGTAACCCTTGCAAACGAAGTGACCGCTATGCTGCACGGCGTGGATGCGGCGATTGCTGCAGAGGCAACCGCGCGTGAGGTTTTCGAAAGAGGAGGTTTGGGTGACGATCTCCCCTCAGTTGATCTGACTAAAGATGAAATCACCGAAGGGATTTCGATTGTTCAGCTTTTTGTGCGCGCCGGCCTGGTATCATCCGGCAAAGAAGCGAAGCGCCTAATTGCGGATAAGGGTGCTCGAGTGAACGACGAACTGGTCGAAGACTCGAGCCAAACACTGACTAACACAGACATTGATCAACCACTCAAACTCTCAGCAGGGAAGAAACGCCATGCTGTCGTCCGGGTAATCGGCTAGATTGCGATGGGCACAATTTCCCGTACGGCCCTGGTTCGATCAAATGCGCGGAGGTAACAAATTGACAGAGACTGTTTTGTCGCGCTGTGAAGACAAGGGTCTACGCATGACCGATCAGCGCCGTACGATCGCTGCCGTACTGGAGGACGCCGATGATCACCCAGACGTGGAAGAGCTTTATCGTCGTGCAAGCGAGGTTGACCCAAAAATCTCTCTGGCGACCGTCTACCGGACAGTGAAACTATTCGAAGAAACAGGAATTCTTGAAAAGCATGAATTCGGTGACGGTCGTGCGCGCTACGAAACAGCAAACCAAGAACATCATGATCATCTGATCAACCTAGACACCGGGGAAGTAATTGAATTTGTCGATCCCGACATCGAAGCCCTGCAGGAACGCATCGCTGAAAAGCTCGGCTTCAAGTTGGTTGGACACCGCCTCGAGCTCTACGGAACACCCCTGCCCAGTTCAAAGAAGTAATTTCACCAGTTCGACCAATGCAGTCGAACACCACCCCCATTCCTCAAACTGGATATAAGAATGAACAATCTACGTGGGGCGATTTTGATGGTCATCTCGATGGCCAGCTTTGCGCTCGAAGATATGTTTATCAAGTTAATGAGGGAAACTCTCTCAGCTGGACAAATCTTTATTTTCGTTGGGACTGGCGGTGCAATCAGTTTTGCACTGTTGGCTTTGGCTCGGAGAGAGGCACCGCTTGATCGTTCGCTCACCGAAAGGCCAGTACTGATCCGCACTGCGTTTGAGCTCATCTCAAGTATGGGGTTCGTAATAGCCTTAGCTGTTGTTCCAATTTCACTGATGACAACGATCATCCAGGCAAACCCCGTCTTAGTGACGCTAGGAGCCGCACTTTTCTTTGCCGAACCGGTCGGTTCAAGGCGGTGGGCCGCGATTTTTATTGGCTTGGCGGGTGTGTTAATAGTTTTGCGGCCATGGCAATCGAACTTTGATGTCGCAGCACTTCTGGTTGTGCTAGGCGTCCTGTTTCAGGCAGCACGTGACCTCACGACGCGCCGTATCACTTCGAAGGTAGGTTCTATCCAGCTCTCGGTTTTGACGTTTTTGGCGTTCATTCCATTCGGCGGCCTGCTACTGGCTCTGCAGGGATCTCCATTCATTTTACCGACCCCGCAAACCTGGATATATGTCGGAGGTGCGGTAATTGTTGCGCTACCCGCATTTTACACGATTGTTGCTGCTATGCGGATCGGCGACATATCGTTCGTTGCGCCGTTTAGATACGCGCGCATCGTCTTTGGATTGCTGATCGGAGTTCTCATATTCGACGAGCAACTCGACACAGCAATGATCTTTGGTGCAATTCTGATTATTTGTTCAGGACTGTTCACTCTGATAAGAGAGGCGCGCCTCCGTCAAAGGCCTTCCTAATACGCCCAATCGACGTTATAGCGCGGAATCGTTACCGCTAACATATGCAGGAGCACACATGAGTACCATCATCGACATTCACGCCCGCGAAATCCTTGATAGCCGCGGCAACCCAACCGTAGAGGTGGATGTAACCCTCGAAGATGGGACCATGGGACGTGCGGCTGTACCGTCTGGCGCATCGACTGGGGCCTATGAGGCCGTCGAAAAAAGGGATGGTGACACCTCACGCTATAGCGGAAAGGGTGTCCTAGAAGCTGTCGCAGCAGTGAACGGAGAGATCGCGGAGACCCTCTTGGGGTGCGACGCGACAGAACAGGTCGAGATCGACGAGCTGATGATCGAGCTTGATGGAACCGCTAACAAAGGACGGCTGGGTGCGAATGCAATACTTGGCGTCTCAATGGCGGCGGCCAAGGCTGCAGCAGAGTTCACGGCACAGCCTCTGTATCGCTATGTCGGCGGGACATCGGCACGGGTACTCCCCGTCCCTATGATGAATATCATCAACGGCGGTGAACATGCCGAGAATCCAATCGACATCCAGGAATTTATGATCATGCCGGTATCGGCAGAGAACATTCGAGATGCGATCCGAATGGGCGCTGAAGTGTTCCATACGCTGAAGAAAGAGCTATCCGCGGCCGGATATTCGACAGGTATTGGCGATGAGGGCGGTTTCGCGCCCGCACTCGCATCAACACGCGACGCGTTAGACTTCGTTCTGAAATCAATTGAAAAATCGGGCTATAGGCCAGGCGAAGATATGTTTCTCGCCCTTGACTGTGCATCGACAGAGTATTTCAAGAACGGACGTTATGAAATGAAGGGTGAGGGCCTCAGCCTCAGCCCTGAGGAAAACGTTGAATTCCTGGCCGGTCTTTGTGACGCATACCCGATTATTTCAATTGAAGATGGATGCTCAGAGGACGATTGGGACGGATGGAAACTGCTGACTGAGAGATTGGGCGGCGCCATTCAACTGGTAGGTGATGATCTGTTTGTCACAAATCCTAGCCGCCTCGCTGACGGCATCGAAAAAAGTGTCGGCAATTCTCTTCTGGTAAAAGTAAACCAAATCGGCACCTTAACGGAAACTCTTAAAGCGGTGGATATGGCGCATCGCGCCCGCTTCACCTGCGTCATGTCTCATCGCTCGGGGGAAACTGAAGATGCTACCATCGCAGACCTTTCCGTAGCGACCAATTGTGGACAAATCAAAACAGGCTCGCTCTCGCGCTCCGATCGCCTCGCAAAATACAACCAATTGATCCGTATCGAAGAAATGCTGGGCACGACGGCCCAATACGCCGGAAAATCCATCCTGAAATAATTCGCTGAACTGAGGCAATGATTTGAGGGGCGCTTAGGCGCCCCTCTTTTATGGCGGTCCAATTTCTGCCATCACCTTAGGCTACTTCGACTTTAATAGGCTCCGAGGATAAATGATTCAAAAATTTCTCCTTCCACTATCCGCACAAGAGCAGACAAATTTGGCAGTAGGTCGGCCCGCACCTTATGCCTTTGCGGACAAAGTTCGCTTTGCCGAACTTGATGCCCTCAACCACGTTAATAACGTCGCCTATCAAGTTTGGTTCGAAACCATCCGTGTACAATATTTCAATGCCTGGGGTTTATCCCAATATCTACACGACGGTACAGAGCCACGCATTGTGATCCGTCGTGGCGAGACAGATTACCTTCATGAAATGCGGCAAGATGATGAGTATGTGGTCACGTGTCGAACAACCACCTTTCGAAAGAACTCCTTCACACTCATTAACGAGATATGGTGCCGTGGCAACTGCACCGCGATCTATCGGGGTATAGTTGTCTTACTGGACCCCAATACAAACAAGAAAACCCCAATTCCCGAAGCGTTCAAGGCGCGGATCCTTTCGACCGACGGCGCCAAGTTCGTTGCCGTTCAATAAAAAAAATGAGGCGGCAGTAGCCGCCTCAGTTTCGCCGTTCAGGCTCACTTATCTATACCGCTCGGTGTTTCTGCCTGCGGCCTGAACGTCGGCGGCGCGAGCGCACCCGCGCCGAACCCTTAGCTACAGCCCGACGTCGAGCCGCAGGTATTGCACTTCATGCAGGTTCCATTGCGGACCAATGTGTAATTGCCACAATCACCGCATGGATCCCCTTCGTATCCTTGCATCTTTGCTTTATCCCGCGCTGACATTTCGACGGTCGCGGCTGCCGACGAAATCGATGAGCTTGCGATAACTTCTGCGACCTCCACAGCGCCGTCAGTCCCTGTCATTCCGCCCTGCAGGACCATCAACTCCTGCGGCAAACGCTTGCGCAAGTAGCCAGTCGATGAGATCTGCTTTAGCACCTCAAGAGAGCGGGACGCGGCGCTTTCGCTGGGGGCCTTTACGTTGGAAACCCCTTCCTCTTCTCCACGACCAATATCGTCAAACGTTGCGCCCTCGGGCTTAACGTGAGCGAGGTCGGTGCGGTCCAGATACGAAACAGCGAGTTCACGGAAAATATAATCTAGGATTGACGTAGCATTCTTGATCGAGTCGTTCCCTTGAACCATGCCGGCCGGCTCAAACTTAGTGAATGTAAACGCATCCACAAATTCTTCGAGCGGCACCCCGTATTGCAATCCTACGGAGACTGCGATCGCAAAATTATTCATCATAGCCCGGAAGCCAGCGCCTTCCTTGTGCATGTCGATAAAGATCTCACCGAGCGATCCATCGCCATATTCACCCGTGCGAAGATAGACCTTGTGTCCTCCGACGATTGCCTTCTGCGTATATCCCTTGCGACGTTCAGGGAGTTTCTCGCGATGAGCCCTTGCAACCTCTTTGACGATGATTTTTTCTACGACTTTCTCGGCGAGAACTGTCGCCTTCTCGGAGGCCGAACCAGTCGCAAGGATTTCGGCAGCGTCCTCGTCGTCTTCCACCAACGCTGCAGCAAGTGGCTGGCTGAGCTTCGAGCCATCACGATAAAGCGCATTTGCCTTTACACCGAGCGACCAGGAAAGCTCGTAAGCCTTCTGACAATCCTCGATTGTTGCATCATTCGGCATATTGATCGTCTTGGAGATTGCGCCCGAAATAAACGACTGTGCAGCAGCCATCATCGTTATATGACTATCGACGCTCAGGAAGCGCTTTCCGCGTTTGCCGCAGGGGTTTGCGCAATCAAACACATGATAATGCGCCGGATCCAAGTGCGGTGCTCCCTCGAGCGTCATGGTTCCGCAAACGTGGTCATTTGCCTGATCGATCTCGGCCTTCGTGAAACCCAAATGGCGAAGAAGATCAAATGTCGGATCGTTTAGCTTTTCCGCAGGAATTCCGAGCGTTTTAGTGCAGAACTCCTCACCAAGGGTCCACTGGTTGAAGACGAACCGGATATCGAACGCCGATTTCAAAGCAGCTTCGATCTTGTCTAGCTCGCGTTGACCGAAACCGTGACCGATCAGTGAGGTGTGGTTGATCCCTGGCGCCTGGCCGATGCTTCCGTGACCGACAGCATAGGCAACAATCTCTTCGATCTCCGAGGACCGATATCCAAGCTTTTCCAAGGCTGCAGGCACAGAGCGGTTAATGATCTTGAAATACCCCCCGCCAGCAAGCTTCTTGAATTTCACAAGGGCAAAGTCCGGTTCGATACCAGTGGTATCACAGTCCATAACAAGACCAATGGTTCCAGTCGGCGCGATGACCGTTGCCTGTGCGTTTCTGAAGCCATGCTTTTCGCCCAGTTTTAGAGCTTCATCCCAGCTTTTTTTCGCGATCTCGACCAAACGCGGATCAGGGCAGGAACTGTGATCGAGCGGCACAGGCTTGACCGCTAGATTTTCATAGCCCTCTGATCTTCCATAGGCCGCATTGCGGTGGTTCCGGATTACACGCAACATGTGGTCTTTGTTACGTTCATAACCCGAGAATGGGCCCAGCTCACCGGCTATCTCTGCGGAAGTCGTGTATGAAACACCGGTCATCACTGCTGTCAGTGCACCAGCAAGCGCCCGCCCCTCATCACTATCATACCCGAGACCCATATTCATCAACAAACCGCCAATATTGGCGTAACCTAGCCCCAATGTCCTGAAATCGTAGGACAATTGTGCAATTTCCTTTGACGGGAACTGAGCCATCATGACGGAAATCTCGAGTGTCAGCGTCCAAAGACGCGTTGCATGCATATATTCCTCAACCGCAAACTCCCCGTTCTTGTAGAACGCAAGGAGGTTCATCGACGCCAGGTTACACGCTGTATCATCGAGGAACATATATTCTGAGCATGGGTTGGACCCACGAATCTGGCCGTCTTCGGGGCACGTATGCCATGCGTTTACGGTGTCGTGATACTGAATGCCCGGATCAGCACATGCCCATGCGGCATGGCCAACTTGTTCCCACAACTCGCGCGCCTTAATTGTTTTCGAAACAGTTCCGTCGCGACGGTTGACCAAGTCCCAATTCGCATCGTCGCGCACAGCCTGCAAAAAGGCGTCGGTTACTCTAATGGAATTGTTCGAGTTCTGCCCTGATACAGAATTATAGGCCTCCGAGTCCCAGTCTGTGTCATAGGTTGGGAATTCAATGCTGGTATAGCCCTGGCGCGCATAGTCAAGCACCCGCTTGACGTAAGTCTCAGGGATAGCAACCTTTTTGGCCTCACGGATGGCGTCTTTCAGACCCTCGTTCTTTTTCGGATCCGTTGCATCATCCAAGCTCCCATCCCAGGCTTTGATCGCTGAGAAAATGGCGTTCAATCGTTGCTCATGCATTTTTGAGCCTGCCACGATCGAAGCGACCTTCTGCTCTTCGATGACTTTCCAGTTGATGAAATCCTCGATATCAGGATGATCTGCATCAACAATTACCATTTTTGCAGCGCGCCGAGTGGTACCTCCCGACTTGATCGCGCCAGCTGCGCGATCACCGATTTTCAAGAATCCCATCAAGCCGGATGACTTCCCACCGCCCGACAGATTCTCGCCTTCGCCACGCAAGCTGGAAAAGTTCGTCCCGGTACCGGAACCGTATTTGAACAAGCGTGCCTCACGGACCCAGAGGTCCATGATTCCCCCGTCATTCACCAGATCATCACCAACGGACTGAATGAAACACGCATGGGGTTGAGGATGTTCATAGGCACTGTTGGATTTAACCAGCTTGCCCGTCTTGTAGTCGACGTAGTGATGCCCCTGAGCAGGTCCGTCGATGCCATAAGCCCAATGAAGTCCTGTGTTGAACCATTGGGGACTATTCGGCGCGGCACGTTGCGTGGCGAGCATATAACGCATTTCATCGAAATAGGCGCGAGCGTCTTCTTCCAAGGTGAAATACCCCCCTTTCCAACCCCAATACGCCCAAGCGCCAGCCAGACGGTCAAACACCTGCTTCGCAGAGGTTTCACCCTCGAATTCCGCACCTTCGGCAGGCACCGACCGCCAAAGAAATTCAGGCACACCCTTTTCTTTGACCTTCTTCACTTCGGTTGGAACACCAGCCTTACGGAAATATTTCTGCGCGATTACATCTGAAGCGACCTGGCTCCACTTCGACGGAATCTCGCAGTTATCTAGCTTAAACACGATCGTTCCGTCGGGATTGCGAATTTCTGAAGTCGCCGATTTGAACTCTACATCGGCGTAAGCATCTTTCCCGGATTTTGTGAATATGCGTTCGATTTTCATCGCGCTCTGCCCCTAGCTTGCCGGCGATCCGGCGTTCACTTCAAATGGTCGCAATCGACCCGATACTGTTCCGATCCGCTTCAAACGCACAGTTACCCACGACCAACGGTCGCTATCAATGCACACTTAATCGGTGCTCGATGGCTATCTGGGTTACGCCCCTGCGCCGTCGTGATACTAAATGTTGTAGACTTTCGATCGGCTCGCACAACATCGCGCAACTAGGTGTAGTGGGTCAATGGATTTTTTACGCTATATTTGGGAAAAAGGGTATTGACCTGTGGCAGCTGACATTTGGCAGCGCCAGAGTGCTGATTCACTTCAAAGGGTCAGAGCGGATTGGGCGAAGCGCGCAATACGATCGTATAGAAAAGGACGGCTCAGAGAACCTCCAATGGACAACCTATCTACTTTTAAGTGAATGGTCGGGGCGAGAGGATTCGAACCTCCGACCTACGGTACCCAAAACCGTCGCGCTACCAGGCTGCGCTACGCCCCGACGAGGTCTCCTTAAGGCGATGATTGGCCTTTGAAAAGACCCTATTCACATCGACTTGACGAAAAAGATTGTAGTGAAGGGTGAAGTAGTCGATCGCCCATCTCCACACCGATGGAATCGACAACACCCGCGTTGACCTCTAGAACGGCGGACACACCGCTCCCTCCGTCGATAATTGTTTCATCAAGCGGCTCCGCGCCCTCATGAAGTCTGAGCACAAGTCCATCAGCGTCGACAAAAATCATATCCAACGGGATATAGGTGTTTTTCATCCAAAAACGTGCATGCTGAGGGCTCGGATAAATAAAAAGCATACCCTCATCCTCAGGCATCGACTCGACGAACATGAGCCCCTGCGCTCTCGACGCCGCATCATCGGCGACCCGAACCAAGAAACTGTGTTCCTCAGATCCAGTTTCAACAATGACCCATGACGAATCGCAAGGATCACTATCCGCCAATGACAGCGTTACCGGTCCGAACGCCGAAAGGATCCCACTCAGCATCATTATTTTGAGGCGAATTCCCAACCTAGAACCTCAACTGCCATTTTGCCGCGTTTTCCATCGATCACCCGAAGGGCGACTGCCTCCCCCGGCTGAAGATCCGCAAGCCCAGACCGCCTCAGTACTTCGATATGGATGAAAACATCTTCCTGATAACCGAAAATATTTCCAAAGCCGAAGCCCTTCGCCTTATCGAACCACTTCACCCTCGCAGGCAAAAGCGGAGCGCTACTGAGTACCTCTTCTGTTAGACTTGCCAAATCTTCGAGCGCAGGAGTGGTTTCATTCTCCACTGGACGCTGAATGCGAATGATCTCGGTCGCCTGCATGCCACGCCCGGTCGATTTTGCGAGCAACACAATGCGGGCTCCGTCAGAGATCGAACTCTGGCCAAAGTTTCGCAGCACATTCGCATGTAAAAGGATGTCCTCCGAAGAGCCATCCGCAATAACAAAACCAAATCCCTTCGCGGGATCAAACCACTTAACCGTACCCTCGATGCGCGTTGCATCTGATTGATTTTCGGTCGTCATTCCTAGTCCCCTGAGCAGCTTCCCCCTGCCCTAATGGGGTCGAAACAAAACTTCCGAACAGGGAAAATGCAAGGGAAATGTGATCAAAACCTGCATCTGGCACAATCCTTCATGGATTCAGGCGAGAAACCTCCCAACCCTCATAGACAGTAGCGCGGGTCCAGCGAAAGCGATCATGAAGTCGAAATTCACCGTCGGCCCAAAACTCAATTTCCAAAGGTGTAATACGGTAGCCGCCCCAGAATGGAGGCCTTTTCGGATTTACGCCGTGTGAGGCGGTGATTTTTGCAACCTCTGCAACGAGACTCCCACGAGATGCCAAGGGCGCGGACTGCCGAGAGGCCCACGCTCCCAATCGGCTTTTCAACGATCTTGACGCGAAATATTCATCGGCCTTGTCGCCGTCTTCTTTTTCGACGAGCCCCCGGACCCTGATTTGACGGCGCAAAGATTTCCAGTGCATCACGAGCGCCGCTTTGCCACTGGTTTCGATTTCCTGTGCCTTCTTGCTTCCATAGTTTGTATAAAAAACAAACGCTGCTTGCTCTATCTCTTTTAGCAGAACAATACGAACGTTTGGCATCTGTTCAGGATCAACGGTCGCCAACGCGACAGCATTTGGGTCGTTGATTTCGGTCGCTACAGCCTCATCGAGCCATCTGCGCGCGATGGCAAAGGGATCCTCCCCCGCGAATATTCCTGATCGGTCACTCACAACATCTCTCCGCTATTGTCTTCGAGGCCACTTGGACTTGATGCATTTCTAGCAATCGCCTACACCGAATTGAAATTTCGCCGCAATGGCAAGGGGGACACGAATGTCGTCAAGTTTGATGGAAGGTAAACGCGGCTTGATAATGGGGCTCGCGAACGACAAGTCAATCGCGTGGGGCATCGCAAAAGCCTGCGCCGAGGCTGGTGCCGAATTGGCATTCTCCTATCAGGGTGAGGCCCTTAAAAAACGTGTCGGACCACTTGCGGAAAGTTTGGGTTCCAACATTGTTTTGCCTTGTGACGTAGGCGACATGGACAGCATCGATGCATTGTTCGAAGAGCTTGAGAAAGTTTGGGGGCGCCTTGATTTCGTGGTCCATGCGATCGGCTTCTCGGATAAGAATGAGTTGCGGGGTCGATATGTTGATACTAGCCGACAGAATTTCCTCACATCCATGGATATCTCGGTCTACTCTTTCACGGCCGTCGTGAAACGCGCGGAAAGGCTCATGACAAACGGCGGATCCTGCGTCACGTTGACCTATTACGGCGCCGAAAGGGTGATGCCGCATTACAACGTGATGGGTGTGGCGAAAGCAGCTCTGGAAGCGTCTGTTCGATACCTCGCAGAGGACCTCGGAAAAGATGGAATTCGCGTAAATGCGATATCAGCAGGCCCGATCAAAACACTCGCAGCATCAGGTATTGGTGATTTCCGCTACATTCTGAAATGGAACGAGTACAATTCGCCACTTCGTAAGAACGTATCGATTAGTGAGGTGGGAAATTCGGCGCTCTATTTGCTTTCTGATCTTTCAACTGGTGTGACGGGAGAAACCCACCATGTAGATGCCGGCTATCATGTCGTCGGGATGAAAGCGGTCGACGCGCCAGATATGAATAAGGACTAAAACTACTTTGTCCTTAACAGCGTTCTGGACTATCGTACTCATCCACCTTGCAGCGGCTATTAGCCCTGGTCCTTCGTTTGTGGTTTCGGCTCGATCGTCGGCAACCTTCGGGTTTCGATACGGAGTTGATCTTGCCTTCGGATTTGGATTGGGAGCTCTTATTTGGGCGATTGTCGCCTTGGCAGGAATCTCTCTGATTTTCGAACTTGTGCCGGAGCTCTATCGTCTGATCAAATTGGCAGGGGCCGCGTTTCTCATCTATCTCGCATTCCGAATATGGCGCTCTGCCGCGAGTGAGCCGACCACAACAGATGAAGCGCAGGGTGCACAAAAGGGATCTGCCGCATTCAGATTGGGACTCTGGACGTTTATCAGCAACCCGAAACCAGCCGTGTTTTTTGGTGCCGTTTTCGCCGGTCTAGTGCCAGTAGATACGCCCGTGCCATGGCTTGTTGCGATTATCGTTGCCGTTTTCATTAATGAAACTGGATGGTACATCGTAGTGGCGCGAGCGTTTTCCCTTCCACATACTCGAAGAGTATATTTGCGAATGAAGACGAAGTTAGACCGAGCATTCGGAGTGCTGCTCGCGCTCTTGGGTGTGCGGATCGCATTGACCTGACAGGAGTAATAAATGTCTGAACGTCTGCCGCACGAAAAAGGATTTCATGTAAGCTGGGATCAAATTCACCGAGATAGCCGCGCCTTGGCATGGCGGCTTGACGGTCATGGTCCGGAAAACGGTGAATGGCGTGCCGTTGTCGCAATCACACGAGGTGGGATGGCGCCAGCGATGATCGTGAGTCGAGAGCTGGGGATTCGAACAGTCGATACCATCAGCGTCAAGAGCTATGACCACCAGAACCAGACGCACGCAGAAGTTCTGAAATCTCCTGATCCTGAGATGATGGGTGATGGGACAGGAATTCTCGTGGTCGACGACCTAGTGGACACTGGTAAGACACTTGAACTCGTCAGAAAACTATATCCCAACGCTCACTTTGCAACTGTATACGCAAAGCCGAAAGGTGAGCCAATGGTCGACACTTTCATCACTGGAGTGAGCCAGGATACTTGGATCTTCTTTCCATGGGATATGGCGCTCCAATACGTCGAGCCATACCGCGGAAAAGACTGATAGACAGATCA
>JAEPMR010000059.1 GCA_017643845.1 Marivivens sp.
CACAGGCCCATTGGCCCGCCCCGATACCCGCGCCACCCTGACCGAGGCCACCTGCCCCGCGCACGGCAACCGCCGCTCCTACGGCGACGCACCACTCAACAGTGCCGGTGCCGCCCTCGATATGTCACGGCTCGACCAGATCATCTCTTTCGATGCCAAAACCGGCGTGCTGGAGGCCGAAGCAGGCGTCACCATCGCCACCCTCGCCCGCATCTGCCCCGCAAAGGGTTGGCTCCCCGCCGTCATGCCCGGCACCGGCTTTGCCACGCTCGGCGGTGCCATCGCCATGGATGTGCACGGCAAGAACCATCACAACAAAGGCAGCTTCGGCCAGCATGTAAAGGCGATCACCCTCCTTCAGGGCAGCGAAACCCGCACCATTACCCCCAAGGATAAATCCCTCTGGCAAGCCACCATCGGCGGCCTCGGGCAAACCGGCGTCATCCTCTCCGCCCGCATCCAGCTTGCGCCCTGCGCGGGCCGACAGATGCGGGTGACCGAAACCCGCGCCAGCGATTGGGCCGAACATATCGCCCTGCTCGACGCGTCTGATGCCACCTATTGCGTCGGCTGGATCGACGCCACCGCAACGGGCGACGCGCTCGGGCGCGGCATCGTCGAGGAGGCAGAGATCGCCACCGGCAGCCTGCCCCCCGCCCACACGCCGACAAGCCGCGCCGTGCCGTTCAACGCGCCGCATTGCGCGCTCGCGGCCCCCATCGTCCGCGCCTTCAACCAGCTTTACTACCACCGCGTGCCGGAAGAGGGCCGCACCCTCCTGCGCCCGATGCAGGATTTCTTCTTCCCGCTGGATCGCATCCACGACTGGAACCGCCTCTACGGGCGGCGCGGCTTTCACCAGTTCCAATGCGTCGTCCCCCCCGATCAGACAGACGCGCTCCGCGCCATGGCCGAGGCGATTGCCACGTCCGGCCTCGCCTCACCGCTCGCGGTGCTCAAGAAGATGGGCATGGGCCGCGCCGGATACCTCTCCTTCCCGATGGAGGGCTTCACCCTCGCCGTCGATTTCCCCAACCGCCCCGCTGCCGTCGAGCTGATCGGCGAGCTGGACCGCCTCACCGAAGCGGCAGGCGGGCGCATCTATCTGGCTAAGGACTCGCTTGCTTCCGGCAGCAGCATCCGCGCCATGTATCCCGACTATGCCGCGTGGCGCGACGCGGTCGAAATAGCCGACCCCGATCAGCGCCTCCCGACCGACCTTATCCGCCGCCTCGGCCTCAGGAGCCCCTCATGAAAAACACTTGGATCATCCTCGGCGCCACCTCCGGCATGGCCCGCGCCTTTGCCCGCCAGCAAGCCGAGGCAGGCGACGCGCTCGTCCTATGCGCCCGCAACACCGACGAGGCCAAAGCCCTCGCCGCCGATTACTCCGCCCGTGGTGCCTCCGATGTCTCCACCTTCCCCATCGACATCCGCGATGCCGCCAGCTTCGACCCGATCCTCGAAGACGCCCGCACCCGCGAAGGCGTGATTAACGTGGCGGTTTTCGTTGGCTCCATGCCCCAGCAGGAGGCGATTGACGCCGATCCCACCCTGATCGCCGGCACCGTGACAGACAGCTTCTCCGGCCCTGCCGAATTCCTCACCCGCATCGCCCCTCAGCTTGAGGCGCGCGGGCGCGGGGCCGTGGTCGGCATCAGCTCCGTCGCAGGGGATCGCGGGCGCCTGGGCAATTACGTCTACGGCGCGGCCAAGGCAGGCTTCACCGCCTATCTCTCCGGCCTGCGCAACCGCCTCGCCCGCTCCGGTGTGCACGTGATGACCGTGAAACCCGGCCCGGTGGACACGCCGATGACATGGGATCTCGGCCCGCAGCCCTTCATGTCCACACCAGAGGCCGTCGCAGCCGACATCGCCAAGGGCCTGCGCTTGGGCTGGAACACCCTCTACACCCGCCGCATCTGGCTCTTGGTGATGATGGTGATCCGTCTGATCCCCGAACCGATCTTCAAACGCCTAAAAATCTGACTATTCAGAACAGCCAGTCCGGCCCAAGTCCTGCGGCGTAGAACATCAGCGCCAGCGTCAGCAGCAACAGCCCGATCCCGCGAATATCCTTCATCGCAAACACAATCGGGTCGTAATCCTGCTTGCCCAGATAGCCGAGCCGGATCATGCGCAACAGCCAGCCCCCGATTGGCAACAGCGCCAGCCACATGATCCACTGCTTCGGATAGAGCGCCACCGCCTGCGCGCTAAAGGAATAGAGGAAGAAGATCACCAGCGCACCGACCATCCCCAATCCGGCCACGTTCAGCAGGTCGCCGCGGTCCGCGCGGCCATAGCCCCGCCCGGGCAAGCGCTCGTCGCTCGTGGCCAGCGTCAGTTCCGTCAGCCGCTTCACACAGCCAAGGCTCACGAATACGGGGAAGATAAAGATCAGCATAAAGACGGATGCATCCACCCCGCTCGCTGCCGCACCCGCCACGACCCGCAGCGTGTAGAGCGTCGCCAGCGTGAAAATATCCACCCAGCGCATCCGCTTGAGCTTCAGAGAATAACTGAGCGACAACAGCATATAGAGCAGGATCACCCCCAGAAACGCCGTCCCCAGTGACAGCGCAATCCCGATCGCCAGTGCCGCCAGCGCGACAAAGGCCATCATTCCCACCTGAATCGGAACCGCGCCGCTGGCAAAGGGGCGGCGGCATTTCGTCGGGTGCAAGCGGTCCGCTTCCAGATCAAGGAGGTCATTGACCACATAGATGCTCGACGCCGCCGCGGAAAACGCAACGATCCCTAAAAGAACCGACATCAATGTCATCGGGTCCGCATTATGCGCGGCGATCATCGGCAACAGCAGCAGCACGTTCTTCACCCACTGATGCGGCCGGATCGCCTTCATCAGCGCCAGCATCCGCCAGCCACCTGCCAATTCGGTCACGCCTTTTCCAGCAGCCTTCAGCTTCGCCGCAGCCCCCCCCGCGCGGCCCACTACGATAGAATAGCTGGCGTCGTTCCAGATCGGCATATCCGCGCGGCTGTCCCCCGCGTAGAGGTATCCGCCCGCGCCAAATTCGTTGTTGAGCGCCTCGGCCTTGTTCGGGCCTTTGAGGTTCTCCCCCGGTGCCGAGCCCAGCGCCCCGTCAAATCCGTGATGGTCCGACACCGCCTTCACCAACCGCCAGTCAGAGGCCGAGGCAAGGATGATCTCCCGCCCTTCGTCCCGTGCGCCCTGCGCCAGAGCAGCGATCTCGCCATTCACAGGCAGCAGATCGGCACGGATGGGTGCGATGTCATGCAGCTCGGCCTTCAGCGTCGCCGGATCGCTGAAATGGCGCAGGCTTGCCTTGATCGTCGCCACCGGCGCACGCCCCAACCCTGCCCAAAAGCTCTCAAACAGCATGTCAGTGCGCAGAAACGTTCCGTCCACATCCAGCACCAGCGGTCGTCTATCGGCCACCCTCAGCCTCCCATTCTTTGAAATACGCAGCCATCACTGACCAGTTCCGGTGGCGTGATACACAAGGCACGCGCCACCTTCCATGCCAGAAGCACCTTCGGCACATAGGCGCGGGTTTCCGCATAGGGTGGCACGCCGTCGTGATCCCTGACGGATCCCTCGCCCGCGTTATATCCCGCCAGAACCAGTATCGGATCATTGTCGAAATGCCCCATTAGCCAGTCCAGATAGGCAACACCCCCCGCGATGTTCTGATCGGGGTCGAGCGGCACCGTCACATCAAACCGCGCCGCCGTTGCAGGCATCAGCTGCATCAGCCCGAGGGCACCTGCACGGCTCACCGCACCGCTGCGGCCCGCACTTTCCACCGCAATCACCGAAAGCGCCAGCGCAGGCGATACCTTGGTTCCCACCGTTTCGCGCAGCAGCGCTGGCCCCAGTCGCGCCGCCAGTTCCTGCATCGCAGCCAGCCGTGGCGCCTGTAGTCCGGCGGCCTCGGGTGCGGTCTCCAGAACCTCCAGCGCCGCCGCCAGTCGCCCCGGGCCGCTTTCCTCCCGCGCGGGCGACACCCGCTCCCAAAACCAGTCCGCAGCCCCCACGCGCGGGCTCACTCCCGCCACCCCGGCCGAAGGCGCCGCCCGCGGCAATGTCTCAGGTGCTGGCGCTGTCTCAGCCTGTGGCGTGATCTGGACCGTGATTCTTTGCTTGGTGCCCGGCGGTGGCGGCGTCACACGGCGAAAGGTAAAATCAGGCTCCCCCCACGCGGTCGTCTGGGCGGTTGCGGCCGTTCCGCCCGCAAGCCCTATGACTATCGCTGCCGCCCACAGTCTCGCTCTCATCAGGACTGCTCCGCCCCGCTTGGGTTCATGACTTTTTCCAATTGGCACCCGACATATACGACTCACAAAGAATCAGGGACATTTTTTTCACCGCCCCTATCCCGACGCGCCCTCAGACTTGGCCCTTCACGCGAAAATTAACCATGTTTTACAGGGACTTCCGCGCCCTCAGGCCGAAAAACGTAAAAAATGCATTGATGCAAAAATGCACGAAACCTGCCCAAATCCCGCCCTATTCGAACGGTTATATCACCCTATCCGAAGCGGAAAAGCACGACACGTGACCGTGTGGCGCCACCCGTAAGGAGATGAAACCGAGCAAACCCCGAAGGAGGGAAAAACATGCTTAACTACATCAAAAACTTCCGTCGTGAAGAAGATGGCGCCGTCACGGTCGACTGGGTCGTTCTGACCGCTGCCATCGTGGGTCTCGGCATTGCCGTTCTGAGCTCCGTCGGCGCAGGCACCACTGCACTTGGCGACAAGATCTCGGGCGAGCTTTCCGCACGCACCCTTGAATACTAATCCAACCAATTCTGAAACTGGAGTAAACCAATGACCAACTTCATCAAAAACTTCCGCCGCGACGAAGACGGCGCCGTCACCGTAGACTGGGTCGTTCTGACCGCTGCCATCGTTGGCCTCGGCATTGCCGTTCTCAGCTCCGTCGGCGCAGGCACCACCGCTCTGGGCGACAAGATCTCGGGCGAGCTGTCCGCTCGTACCCTCGAGTACTAAGAAGACCCGCCGAGGTTTCGGCACTGAAGGCCGCGCCAGCACCCCTGGCGCGGCCTTCACCATTATACGAACGGGTAGGTCCGACAGGTCTGAAACCATGAATTTGTCATGATTTTCCCGAAGTTCCGGCATCATCGTCGGAAATTGTAAGTGGCACTGGCGGCAATCCGTCGCCGAAGGAGTGAGTAATGTTGAACTTCATCAAGCGCTTCAAAACTGAAGAGCATGGCGCCGTTACCGTTGACTGGGTCGTTCTCACGGCTGCGATCGTCGGTCTGGGCGTCGCGGTGATCGCATCTGTCTCGACGGGCGCACTCGATCATTCGCAAGGTGTCGGCGCACATCTGAGCGCACAGACCATCGTTGATTTCTAATCTCGGGCGGATCAACGCCGCCCGGGACAATCGTTTACAATCCGGCAAAAATTCACGCGTTCGACATCCATTGGGCCAGATTTCGCCCAAGTTGATAGCCACCATAGATCGACAGTATCCGGGGCAAGTCTGCCCCAGCAGTAGCAAAGGTCGACATCATGCGAGCAGTATTTGGTCTTGTTTTAGTTATTGGCATGGGGCTTGCGGGCTTTGCAGTCTACATGGTCAAAGGCTATTTCGAACAGCAACAGGTGGCCCTCGCCCGTGAGCGCGCCGCCTCTGCACAACAGGTTCCCACCGTCGAAGTGATCGCCGTCAACCGCGCCATGACCTATGGCGAGCAGATCACCAAGGACGACGTTCAATTCATCCGCTACGCCGAGCCGTTCCTCCCCGAGGGCGTGTTCTACACCGGCGAGGAGCTTTTCCCCGAAGGTGGCGATGCCTTGCGCACCGTTCTCCGCCCGATGGAGCCGAACGAGCCGATCCTTGCCGTCAAGGTCACCGATCCCGGACAGGGCGCCGGCATCACCTCCCGCCTCGGGGCTGGTATGCGTGCCTTCGCGATCCGCGTTGACGTGTCCTCCGGCGTGTCAGGCTTTCTGCGTCCGGGCGATAACGTCGATGTCTACTGGTCCGGTCGCGTGCCTGCCGCCAATGGCGACGGCGTGATCCCCGTGACCCGCCTGATCGAAACCGGAATCAAGATCGTCGCCGTCGACCAAAGCGCCGACGACACCTTGAATCGCGCAATGGTCGCGCGCACCGTCACCGTCGAAGTGACGCCCCAGCAGGTCGCGGCACTGGCGCAGGCTCAGAACACCGGCGATCTCTCGCTTTCCCTCGTTGGCCTGACGGACGATACGGTTGCCGAAGCGATCCAGGTCGATCAGGTCTCGCTCCTCGGGCTACAGGTCGATAACGGCCCTGCCCCCGTCGCGCCTCAGGAAGAGGTCTGCACGATCCGCCAGCGAAAAGGTGCGGAACTGGTGATCACCGAGATCCCCTGCGTCGACTAAACGACACCACATTGCCACACCTTTTGAAACGCCGCGCCCCTCGCGCGGCGTTTCTGCTTGGCAACCCAAGGCTGAATATGCCACCCTCCAAAAAAAGCGGCACTGTTGCCACTTATCCACATAAACAACCCCCCTCAGGGCATTGATTCTTGCAAAAAAGTCGATTTCAGCGCAGTTTGGCACGTAATGACGGGAGCAAGTCCCGCGCCCAAACAGTGATCAGAGAAGGCAGGTCACATGAAAACTTTTGATTGTATCAGAGCAGCGCTGGTCGGCGCATCGCTCCTTTTCGCGCAGACAGGCACTGTCGCGACGGCGGAAACGTTGACCGTGATGGAGGGCACCGTCTCCTCCGCGCTCAACGTTCCCATGAACCGCGCTGTGGTCGTTGAAAGTGAAACACCCTTCGCCGAACTCTCGATCGCCAATCCCGGCATTGCGGACATCTCGTCCCTGTCGGATCGCACGATCTACGTTCTGGGCAAGGCTCCGGGCCGCACATCGTTGACGCTCCTCGGCGCCGATGGCCGCCTGATCACGAATGTCGAGGTGCATGTCACCCCCGACATCGCAGAATTCAAGGAACGCCTTCAGCAAATCCTCCCCGGCGAAAATATCGAAGTGCGCACCGCCAATGACGGCATCGTCCTGTCCGGCACCGTTAGCTCCACCGCCAAACTGGATCGCGCGCTCGAACTGGCCCGCCGCTACGCGCCCGAGCGCGTCTCGAATTTGATGATGGTTGGCGGCACGCAGCAGGTCATGCTGAAAGTCCGCTTTGCAGAGATGCAGCGCTCCGTTTCCAAGTCACTGAGCAGCTCCATCGGCATTCAGGGCACCGCCTTCGGTGACAATCTCGGCCTCGCACTCGGCACCAACACACTTGGCAGCGCCAGCGCCGTCGCCGCAGCGACTGATGGCGCGCTTCCTGGCGCGACGGACAGCAACGGCGCGATGCTCTTCGGCTTTAACGCCGGTGGCCTCGAAGTCGGCATCCTGCTCGAAGCGCTCGAATCGCGCGGCGTCGTCCGCACCCTCGCCGAGCCAAACCTCACCGCCCTTTCCGGCCAGGAGGCGAAATTCCTCGCCGGTGGTGAATATCCGGTGCCCGTATCGCAAGACGGCGGCGCAGTGGTCGTAGAATTCAAGCCCTTCGGCGTCGAGCTGAACTTCGTGCCCCGCGTTGTCGATGGCGAGATTATCAATCTCGAACTCGAAGCCGCCGTATCCTCCATTGATCCGGCCAACGGCTTCTCCTCAGCAGGCTTCACCGTCGATGCCTTCCGTAAGCGGCAGACCTCGACAACCGTTGAAATGCGCGACGGTCAGAGCTTCGCAATCGCAGGGCTTCTGTCCGACGACTTCACCGATCTCAGCGGTCAGGTGCCGTGGCTGGGCGATGTGCCGGTTCTGGGCGCCCTGTTCCGCAGCGCCGAATATAACCGTGCGCAGACAGAGCTGGTGATCATCGTGACACCGCATCTGGTCACCCCGTCGCGTGGCGAGGCACTCGCCCTGCCGACCGACCGCGTGCGCCCGCCGACCGAGGCAGAATTGTTCCTCTTCGGTCAGGTCGCCAATGAAACCGGCCGTGGGGCCAATCTCGGCGGTGCCGCCGGAGAGGTCGCCCGCCAGGATTTCAGTGGCTCCTACGGCTACGTTCTAGACGACAACAACTAAGGCGAGGGGAAGTAGACCCATGATGAAACCGATCCTCACATCCGCTGCCGCGCTCGCGCTTCTTGCGGGCTGCACTGGCGACCGCACCGGCCTCACCAGCTTCTACCGCGAAGCAGGGGCCGTCGTGGATAGCGGCAACTTCGGCAATGCCACGATGAACAACATCCTCGTGCAGACAAACCCCGAAGAATTCGCGCTCAACCTGAACCGCCGCTTCTCCGAAGAGGTGCCAACCACGGTCAATTTCGCCTTCAACTCGACCGTGCTGGACGAACAGGCAAAAGCAGCTCTGCGCATTCAGGCGGACTGGATCCTCCAGTTCCCCGAAGTGCGGTTTAAGGTCTTCGGCCATACCGATCTCGTCGGCACCGACGCCTATAATCGTAGCCTCGGCCAGCGCCGCGCCAATGTGGTCGTCGATTTCCTGGTGGCACAGGGCATTTCCCGCACCCGCCTCGAATCCGCGATCAGCTACGGCGAAACGCAGCCGCTCATCGTGACCGAAGGCCGCGAGCGCGCCAACCGCCGCACCGTGACCGAAGTCACCGGCTGGGTTGCCGATCACCCGCTGGTACTGAACGGAAAATACGCCGAAGTGATCTTCCGCGAATACATCGCCAGCGCCGCACCGCGGCCCACGATTGGCGGGGTCAGTTCCGAATTCGGCGGCTAACACTCCCCTTTTGGATAGTCTGATTGAATGGGCGTCAACACTGACGCCCATTTTTTGTGATCGTCGATCAATTCCGCACAATTACAGTCTTTTGGCCCCAATCTCGTCACGATTGAACGCGACCTTCCTCTGCATGGGATAGATACGTCCGGTTGATTCCGGACATCCCGCCGCGCAGCCAGCCTGCGTCGTGCGGGCCACATGACAAGGATGTTCAGGATGAGCAGCAACGCCGCACCAATCGAAGACCAGGCCCCGATCATCGCCTGCACGGTCAGCCGTGACGTTCAGATTTTCGACCTCTTGATCGAAGACATGGAAGCCGCCCTCGGCGCCCAATGGGGCGACCTGAATTTCGAAGACGCCCTCGCCTTCGTCAATCACCCTGACAGCGAAACGCTCCAGTTCCTCGCCATCGCGCTCGATCACGAGGACGAACAGGATCTGGGTAAGGCCACCAATGTCATCGCCGCCGCAAAGTCGCGCGGGATCAAGGTCATCCTGATCACCGAGGACGTCTCGCCCGCCTCCCTCCACCAGCTCCTGCGCGAAGGCGGTGACGAATTTGTCCCCTACCCGCTTCCCGAAGGCGAACTGCTAAGCGCCATCGACCGTGTTCAGGCCAAGGCCGAGCAGATGGAAATCGCGCCTGACATGCAAAACACGCTGAAAGCCACCAACAACTATGATGGTGTCGTGATCCCCGTTCAGGGGCTTGCAGGCGGCACAGGCGCGACCACCTTCGCGGTCAATCTCGCTTGGGAACTGGCGAGCATCGACACCGAAAATCCACCGCGCGTCCTGCTGCTCGATCTCGACCTGCAGCACGGTAGCACCGCCACTTACCTCGACCTGCCCCGCCGCGAGGCCGTGCTGGAACTTCTGACAGATACCGAAAACATGGACAGCGAAGTGTTCATGCAGGCGCTGCTGAGCTTCAACCAGCGCCTTCAGGTGCTGACCGCGCCATCTGAGATGGTTCCGCTCGACATCATCAGCCCAGACGACGTCGACCGGCTCCTCGAAATGGCCCGCACGAATTTCGACTATGTGGTCATCGACATGCCGACCACGATGGTCGAGTGGTCGCAAAACGTCCTGGAAGCCGCGCATATCTATTTCGCGCTGCTGGAGCTGGACATGCGTTCCGCCCAGAACACGCTCCGCCTCAAACGCGCCCTGCAATCGGAGGAGCTTCCCTTTGAGAAGCTGCGTTTCCTGCTGAACCGCGGCCCGAAATTCACCGATCTCAGCGCCCGCGCCCGCGTCAAGCGCCTTGCCGAAAGCCTCGGCATCTCGATCGACGTGCAGCTGCCCGATGGCGGCAAACAGGTGACGATGAACGCGGACCACGGCCTGCCTCTGGCAGAAGGTCAGCCGAAAAACCCGCTCCGCAAGGAAATCGCCAAGCTCGCCCAAGGTGTGCACGAGGTGAATGTCGAAGAGACCCGCGCGACGGGCACACGCTAAGGATCGCCCATGTTTTCCAAATATAAAAAGACCCCCGCGAAAAATGGCGCTCCGGTCGCCGCAATGGCCGCCAAGGCCAAAGCGCCCGCCCCTGCCGCCAACGCGCCCGAGCCCGAGCGTAAATCGCTGATGCGCCAGATGCCGGCCAAGAAAGTGGCCGAACCAACGGCCGTCGACAAAGAGCGAAAGCGCAAGGAAAAGCTGGGCGAGATCAAGCTGGAGGTCCACAAAGCTCTTCTCGACAATCTCAACCTCGCCGCGCTCGACAAAGCCTCGGAGCAGGATCTGCGCAACGAAATCAACGCCATTGCCGCAGAAACGCTCGAAGACATCGGCGCCGCACTCACCCGCGAAGAGCGCCAGACCCTCAATCAGGATCTCTACCACGAGGTCACCGGCCTCGGCCCGCTCGAGGCCCTGCTGAAAGACGACACCGTCAACGATATCCTCGTCAACGGCCCGCAGCAGATCTTCGTCGAGCGCGATGGACGCCTTGAGCTGACCGACATCACGTTCAAGGACGAGCGCCACCTCCTGCGGATCATCGACAAGATCGTCTCCGCTGTCGGTCGCCGCGTCGATGAATCGAACCCCTATGTTGACGCCCGCTTGGCCGACGGCTCCCGTTTCAACGCGATGGTCGGCCCGATTGCCGTGGACGGCTCGCTGGTCTCCATCCGTAAGTTCAAAAAGGAAAAACTCGGGATCAACGATCTCGTGAAATTCGGCGCGTTTTCCGAGGAAATGGCCGCCTACCTTCAGGCCGCCGTGTCCACCCGCCTGAATGTCATCGTATCCGGCGGTACAGGCTCCGGTAAAACCACCACGCTCAACGCGCTGTCGAGCTTCATCGACGACGCCGAGCGCATCCTCACCATTGAGGACACCGCCGAACTCCAGCTGCAACAGACCCACGTCGGCCGCATGGAAAGCCGCCCGCCCAACGTCGAAGGCAAAGGCGCGGTCACCCAGCGCGACTGTCTGCGCAACGCCCTGCGGATGCGTCCTGACCGGATCATCGTCGGCGAAACGCGCGGCGAGGAAGTGATCGACATGCTTCAGGCCATGAACACCGGCCACGACGGGTCGATGACCACGATCCACGCCAACTCCGCCCGCGACGGTGTCAGCCGTCTGGAAAACATGATCGCCATGGCCGGTATCGAAATGCCGATCAAGGCCGTCCGCAGCCAGATTTCGTCGGCTGTGAACCTCATCGTGCAGGCCTCGCGCTTGCAGGACGGCTCCCGTCGCATGGTCTCGATCACCGAAATCACCGGCATGGAAGGCGACGTGATCTCCATGCAGGAGGTGTTCCGCTTCCAGCGCGTCGGCCTCACCCCCGACAACAAGATCATCGGCCATTTCACCGCCACCGGCGTCCGCTCCCACTTCTCCGAGCGTTTCCGCCTCTGGGGCTATGATCTGCCTGCCGAAATCTTCGAACCCACGAACGGAGCCTGATCATGACCGGCATCAATATCGAGGTGATCATCTACGGCGTGATTTTCGTCGCCGTTCTGGTCCTCGTCGAAGGCGTCTATCTGACCGTTTTCGGCAAATCCATCAGCCTCAACAGCCGCGTCAACAGACGCCTGGAAATGCTGGAGAAAGGCGCCAACCGCGAGCAGGTGCTCGAACAACTCCGCAAGGAGATGACCCAGCACCTCAAATCGCAGTCGATCCCGCTCTATTCGATCCTCGCGACCAAGGCGCAAAAGGCCAACATCGCCTTCAGCCCGCCCCAGATCATCATGCTGATGGGCGGTCTCGCGGTCATGTCCTATGTGATGCTGACGGTCGGCACCTCCGCCTCCACCCCGATCCGCATCGCCGTGGCCATCGCCATGGGCATCGGCGGCGTTTATATCTGGATCAACAACAAGGCCAAAAAGCGCCTTGGCATGATCGAGGAACAGCTCCCCGATGCGGTCGAGCTGATGGTGCGTTCCCTCCGCGTCGGTCACCCGTTTTCCTCGGCCATCAACATCGTCGCAAAAGAGGTGCCCGATCCCCTCGCCTCCGAAATGGGTGTGATCGCGGACGAGGCCGCCTATGGCCGCGACATGGGCGAAAGCCTGAAATCACTGGCAGAACGCATGGATATGCAGGATCTGCGCTTCCTCGCGGTGGCCGTGACCATCCAGCAGCAATCGGGTGGTAACCTTGCCGAAATTCTCGACGGCCTGTCGAAAGTGATCCGCTCCCGCTTCAAGCTGTTCCGCCGCGTCAAGGCGATCACGGCAGAGGCCAAATGGTCCGGCATGTTCCTCTCCGGCTTCCCCATCGTGGCGCTGGTGATGATCAACGTGATCCAGCCCAACTACTACGACGACGTAAAAGACACCTCCGTGTTCATTCCGGCCTGTCTTGTCGTCGCCGCCTTCCTCGTCGCGAACGTGTTCGTGATGCGGACCCTCGTCAACATCAAGGTCTAAGAGGTCGCCATGTCCCTAATGTCTTACGTGAACCAAACGGTCACAGACATCCTCGGCCCCTTCGGCTGGTTGATGATCGTGGGTGTTCTGGGCTTCATGCTGGTGCTGATCGCGCTTCCTGTGCTGATGCAAAAGGAAGAAGACCCGCTCGACAAGCTCAACAAGGAAAACCGTGCCAAAGCCAAAGCTGCCGAAGCCGCCGGGAAGGAAACCCGCCTGCGTACGGCCAACGGCAAGGACAAGCTCGAGAAATACTCCAATTTCCTCGAACCCCAAAACGCCGAGGAATACAGCGCCGTCAAACTGAAGCTCCTGCAAGCGGGCTATAAGTCGAAAAACGCCGTGCGCATGTATCACTTCTCGCAATTCGCGCTCGGCATCGGCCTCCTGCTCGCAGGCCTCGCCTACACGCTGTTCAAGATCAACACCGCCCCCGATGGCGAGGAGATGACCACCCAATCCATGATCATGTCCGCCGCCCTGCCCGGCGTGGTGGGCTATATGATGCCCAAATACTGGGTGACCCGCCGTCAGGCCGAACGCCAGGAACAAATCATCAACGGCTTTCCCGACAGCCTCGACATGATGCTCGTCTGCGTCGAAGCAGGCCAATCGCTGGACCAGTCAATCATCCGCGTCTCCCGCGAAATCCGTGCAGGCTTCCCCGCGCTGGCTGAGGAATTCGAGATCGTCAGCTACGAAATGAAAGCCGGTAAAGACCGCATTCAGGTGCTTCGCGATATGTCTGAACGCGCAGGCGTGCCGGATGTGCAGAGCTTCGTCACCGTGCTGATCCAGTCCCAGCAGTTCGGCACCTCGATCGCCGAGGCGCTGCGTGTCTACTCCTCGGAGATGCGCGACAAGCGCGTGATGCGTGCCGAAGAGAAAGCCAATACCCTGCCCACCAAGATGACGCTGGCCACGATGATGTTGACGGTGCCGCCGCTTCTCATCATTCTGATCGGACCATCGGTCTACGGAATTGCGGAGACCCTGTCGAACGCCAATTTCTAGGGGGCGCATGCCGCGCATAATCTGGGTTCTTGCCGCGACGGCCTTCGTCGCTCTGGCCGCCTGTAATCCGGGCGGCCTGAACCGTCCTGACGGCCTGTTTGCACCCGGCGTCACCGGCCGTGGAGAGATCGACCACCTCGCCGCCGGTCACCGTGCCATGGAGGGCGGCGAATACGAGGTCGCCCTGAAATCCTTTACCCGCGCAGCAGCCCAGCAAGGGCTGAATGCCGAAATCCTCGCGGCCCTCGGCTCCGCCAATCTCGCGCTTGGACGGCTCGGTCAGGCCGAAGACCTCCTGCGCCGCGCATTGGAGGAAGACCCCGAATACCCCGAGGCATGGAACAATCTCGGCGTGATCCTGATGGAACAGGGCCATGTCGCAGAGGCGACATTCGTGTTCCGTCGCGCCTATGCAACGGACAACGGAGATTCGGATCAAATCAGGGACAACCTGCGGTTGGCACTCGCAATGCTTGACCAGACCAGCTATTCTCCCCAACAAGGAACCGCAGAATTCCAGTTGATGCGGCGCGGCTACGGCGATTTCGTCCTGTCGCCCGTGCCTTGAGTGACGAGCAACAAGAGGACGCAGGCCCATGCGCCATTCTTTCGCGATACTGGCCGGCTTGACCGCAACGCTGGCACTTGCCGGATGCGAGCAGACCGGCGATCAGGTCGTCGCCGAGGCGATGAAAGAGGTCAATGTCGTAGACGAGACCAATCTCAACGACGTCATGCTCACCGTCGCCGATCCCGAAGAGGCCGTCGCCTATTTCCGCCGCACCCTCGCAGGCCAGCCGGAGCGCATCGACCTGCGCCGCGGCCTCGCGAAATCGCTGATCCGCGCCCGCCGCGCCACCGAAGGCGTCGCCGCATGGAAAGCCGTCGTTGAACATCCCGAAGCGACCGACGAAGACCGTGTCGATCTGGCAGATGCCCTGATCCGCGATAACAAATGGGAAGAGGCCGAAGAAGTTCTCGACGCCGTGCCGCCCACCCACGAAACCTACGCTCGCTACCGGCTCGAAGCGATGGTCGCCGACAGCAACGAGGAATGGAACCGCGCCGATAGTTTCTACGAAACCGCCGTCGGCCTCACCACCCGCCCTGCCAGCGTGCTCAACAACTGGGGCTTTTCCAAACTGACACGCGGCGATTACGTCGGCGCCGAGGGTCTCTTTGCCGACGCCCTGCGCGCCGATCCCAGCCTCTTTACCGCAAAGAACAATCTCGTTCTCGCCCGCGGCGCCCAGCGCAACTACGATCTCCCCGTCGTTCCGATGACCCAGATCGAGCGCGCTCAATTGATGCACACACTGGCGCTCACCGCCGTAAAACAGGGCGATGTCACCATTGCAAAGGGGCTGCTGCAACAGGCGATCGACACTCACCCCCAGCATTTCGAAGCAGCCGTCCGCGCACTTCGGGCGCTCGAAGCCAACGTCTCGAACTGATGATCAGCGGCCTTACCCCCGAACAGGCGCTCTGGTTCCTGCCAATCGTCCTGCCCGTATCGTTTTATTCGGCCTACACCGATCTCAGCCGCATGAAGATCCGCAATCATGCTGTGATGGCGCTCGTCGCGGGCTTTGCGGTCCTCGGCCTTTTCGCCCTCCCCTTCGAAGACTACGCATGGCGCTGGACCCACCTTGTCGTGGTGCTGATCGTGGGCATTCTCGGCAACGCCGCAGGTCTCTTCGGGGCTGGTGACGCCAAATTCGCCGCCGCCGCCGCGCCCTTCATCGCACTGAGCGATCTGACAGCACTGATGTATCTCTTTTCCGGCTGCCTGATCACAGGCTATCTCGCCCATCGCATCGTGCGAGCCTCGCCGCTGCGAAATCTCGCCCCCGACTGGGAAAGCTGGACGTCAGGCCGCCGCTTCCCGATGGGCCTGCCTCTGGGCATGACGCTCTCGCTCTACTGTCTACTGCCGTTTATTGGCTAGCCGCGCTGCCGCTGGTAGAGGATGTAAGCTGGCGTCCGCCGCACCTCGACCAGCTCCTCTGCTGCACCACTGGCCTCCAGCTCGTCCAGAATATCCGCCTGCACCGAATGCGCGATGGGGCAGAGCGGCACCACCACGTAATCCACATTCTCGTATCCCGGCAGTCCGCCATAATACCACGGCGCGGCACCGATGATCGGTTCGAAATCACCAAATAGCCAGTAGGACGACAAGAGATCAGCCGCAAAGATACGCGCGCCCGTGCCGCCATATCCCGCCGCTTCCAGATCGCGGGCGGTCATATCCAGCACCGATGTCAGCCCGATCTCCGTCGTGCAAAAGTCAAACGTTTCCCCTTTGAAATCCGCGACTTTCTCCCGCGCCTGCGGCTCCAGATAAGCTGCATAGGCACTCTCCGGCCCGTCCAGTGCGATCCGTCCATCGATCCTGCGCACCCGCACGTCCCCACCATGTAAATCCGCATGCACCCCGCCGCGCGGCATCAGCGGGACAAACTCCGCCGGATCAGTGAGGCTGTGCCGGAACGGACTGTAGGCCACATTGATCAGGCTCGGCGCTCCCATCGCCAGCGCCACCGCAGCCATTGTTCCCAGCACCTGCCGCATCGACCAGCCGCTTGCGTTGGTCAGGTCATGCACCGGCCGGCTCGCCAGCAGCAGCACCCCCAACAGCAACAGCCACTGCGGATCGTTTCCGTAATTCTGATAGGTAACAAAGAAAAACCCCGGCACCAGCGTCAGCAGGATCAGCCCGCCGGTATCGTCCCGCGCCTGCCGCAGGAAAACCACCCCCGCCAGAAGGGTCAGCGACGCGCCCAGATAGGCCGGTGACGCCACCACGTCCTTGAAATCGCCACTGGGCTGCGGGCGGATATCCGATCCCGAAACGATCAGCAGATCCCGCAGATAGGCCAGCCAGTAGTCCGGCCCCAGCCAGAGCGTCAGAGCCACAACAACAGCGCCCCCTGTCAGCACTGCCCACGCCAGCGCCCGCTTCTGCCCTGTCACCCAAAGCGCAAGCGCCACAGGCAGCGCAAACCCCGCCGCATAGGTCACTTTGATCATCACCATCGCGGCCACCATCAGCCCGATGATCGGCCCGTCCAGCGCCGGCACATTCGGATGCACAGGTGCCTTGAAAGCCGCAAGAATGGCGATGAACGCCACCGCCCAGGC
>JAEPMR010000005.1:0-86216 GCA_017643845.1 Marivivens sp.
GGTGCGCATGGGTGGTCTCGGGTATCGCATCGACATCAGCAAGCCGATTGGCGAGCGCATCTCCGATGTAACGCTTTTGGCAACCGGCGAGACGTTGGATGATGCAAAGTCCTATGTCGTCGCGGGGTGGGCCAGCGTCAATGAGGGCACCGAAGGCCCGGACATCTGGGATGTCGTTGAAAATCACATTCGCGAATTAGGCACAGTTTCCGTCGGCACGAATACTTCGGTTCAGGTGACCGGTACCTGACGGGTTGAGAGGATTGAAAATGGATATGAAATTCAAAGGAACAAAACCGTCCCGCCGCGCCTTCCTCTCCGGTGCGCTGGCCGCAGGAGGGGCCGCGGCAAGTGCCGGAATGGTGAAGGCGCAGGAAGCGGTCATTACGGAAAAGCAGCCGTGGGCCCAATATCTGGGCGATGGCGTCGATGCTTTCCCTTATGGTTCTCCAAGCAAACACGAGGCGCATGTCGTGCGCCGCAGCGTGGAATGGCTAACGGCAGATCCGATTTCGTCGGTGAACTTTACTCCCTTGCATGAGCTGGACGGCATCATCACGCCGAACGGTTTGTGTTTCGAGCGGCACCATGGCGGCATTGCCGAGGTCGAGCCTGCCGATCACCGGATTATGATCAATGGACTGGTCGACAAGCCACTGGTCTTCACCATGCAAGACCTCATGCGCTACCCGCGCGAAAATCACGTCTATTTCCTCGAATGCGCGGCCAACAGCGGTATGGAATGGGCCGGTGCCCAGCTCAACGGCTGCCAGTTCACCCACGGCATGATCCACAACGTCATGTATACCGGTGTTCCGCTGCGCCTGCTGCTGGAAGAAGCCGGTGTGAAAACCAACGGCAAGTGGATCATGGTCGAGGGCGCGGATGCCTCCGGCATGAACCGCTCGATCCCGATTGAAAAAGCGCTCGATGACTGTCTCGTCGCGTTCAAGATGAATGGCGAAGCGCTGCGCCCCGAGCAGGGGTATCCGGTGCGTCTCGTGGTCCCCGGCTGGGAAGGCAATATGTGGATCAAATGGCTGCGCCGCATCGAGGTCGGTGATCAGCCGTGGCATGCCCGTGAAGAAACGTCGAAATACACCGATCTTTTCGAGAACGGACAGGCCCGCCGGTTCACATGGGAGATGGATGCAAAATCCGTCATCACCAACCCCAGTCCGCAAGCGCCGCTGACTCATGGCAAAGGGTGGACGGTTCTCACCGGCGTTGCTTGGTCCGGTCGCGGAACGATTCCGCGTGTCGATGTGACGATCGACGGTGGCAAGAACTGGCATCAGGCCCGCATGTCCGGTCCGAGCATGAACAAGTCGATGCACCGTTTCTATTACGAATTTGACTGGGACGGGTCACCGTTGCTGCTCCAGAGCCGCGCACATGACTCCACAGGCTATGTGCAGCCCACCAAGAACGAGTTGCGCGCCATCCGTGGCGAGAATTCGATCTACCACAACAACGGTATCCAAACCTGGTACGTCAACGAACAAGGGATCGCCGAAAATGTCGAAATTTCTTAAGATTTTCGCACCCGCAGGAGCAGGGGCCGCATCCGTTCTGACCCTCGCCTATGTCATGGCTGATCAGTTCGTCGTCGATGTTCCGGCACGACTGCGGGGCGCAGTGGCCGTGCAACCGGCACAAGCGCAAGAGCAGGCGCAGGAGACCCCCTCGCCGGAGTCGGTGCAGGAAACGGTCGTTGAGGTTGCGGCTGTGTCAGAACCGGCAGCGCCGAGCGTGACGGGTGGCTATGGTTTGGGACGTGAAGCGCACCCCGACGAGATCGCCGCGTGGGACATTGATATCCGTCCCGACGGGCAAGGCCTGCCTGCCGGTGAGGGCGACGTATGGACGGGCGAAGAGGTTTTCATCGAGAAATGCGCGGCCTGCCACGGAGATTTTGGCGAGGCGGTTGGTCGCTGGCCGGTGCTGGCAGGTGGCTGGGATAGCCTGCAGCACAAAGATCCGGTCAAAACGATCGGGTCCTACTGGCCCTATCTCTCGACCGTCTATGACTACGTCAATCGTGCGATGCCGTTCGGTTTCTCGCAATCGCTCGAACCGGACGAGATCTACGCAATCACGGCCTATCTCCTCTACCTCAACAATATCGTCGAAGACGATTTTGTCCTGAGCAACGAGAATTTCACCGAAGTGCGGCTCCCGAATGAAGGGAATTTCTATCTGGATGACCGATTGGAAACGGAATTCCCGGTCTTCGTTCGCCCTGAGATTTGTATGGAAAACTGCAAGGAATCCGTAGAAATCACAATGCGTGCAACGGTTCTGGACGTGACGCCCGAAGAGGATGGCACACCTGATGCCGAAGCGAGCACCGAGGAAGCCGTAGCAGAGACTGTCGAAGAAGCCTCTGCCGCCGACGCCACCGCCGAGGCCGAAGAGCCGGCCACCGCAGAAATTGTCGTCACGTCGATTGATCCCGCTCTCGTTGATGAGGGAGAGGGTGTGTTTCGTAAGTGCAAGGCCTGCCATCAGGTCGGCGAAGGGGCGGCAAACCGCTCCGGCCCGCATCTGAACGGCCTTGTTGGGCGCGTTATCGGTGGCGTGGACGGTTTCCGCTATTCGGGTGTCTTTGCTGAAGCTCAGGCTGCGGGGGACGTCTGGACCAATGACTCGCTCTCGGCCTTCCTTGCTGATCCGCGTGGCGCCATGGCCGGAACAAAGATGTCGTTCCGCGGCCTAGGCTCGCAGGACGAAATTGACGCCGTGATTGCCTATCTCACCAGCGTGGGAGGCGATCTCTAACCAGTTCCTCCGGGCCGGTTCTGTCTTCGATCTGATCCAGATCAAAGTGGGACCGGCCGAAATGCCCGAAAAGAGGCAGGCGGACAGACCTACGGGAGACATGAATGATCAGAACCCTGACAGCTGCGGCTTGTGCCATGGGCTTGAGTGCGACGTCACTTCAAGCGGATGGACATGCGGTGACCTATCCCTTTGACGGGTCTTTTGATGATGCGACGTTCAACATTGAAACGGCCATCGTCGGGCGTGGCCTTGTCGTCGATTGGGTCAGCCATGTCGGGGAAATGCTCAATCGCACCGGTGCAACCGTCGGCAGCGATGTGGTGATTTTCGATCAGGCCGATATTTTCATGTTCTGCTCCGCCAGCCTTTCGCGAAAAATGATGGAGGCAGATCCCTATAATATAGCCCATTGCCCCTATGGCGTTTTCGCCTTTGAACGGGACGGGCAGGTCGAGGTCGGCTACCGTGTCATGCCAGACGGCGCGATGAAAGAGGTCGAGTCCTTGCTCGACGAAATTGCCCGCGAAGCGGTCGAGTTCTAGGGGGGATCCATGGACTATCAGGCTTTTTTCCGCACGCAACTGGACGATCTAAAGGACGAAGGGAATTACCGGGTCTTTGCCGATCTGGAGCGTCATCGTGGGTCGTTTCCGAAAGCACAGAACCACGGGTCTGGCGGGGACGTTACGATCTGGTGTTCGAATGATTATCTGGGCATGGGCCAACACCCCGATGTGCTGGCGGCGATGCATGATGCCATCGACCGTGTCGGTGCCGGGGCAGGGGGCACCCGCAACATTTCAGGCACCACCCACCACCATGTGCTGCTAGAGCGCGAACTGGCCGATCTGCACGGCAAGGAGGCCGCTCTGCTCTTTACATCCGGCTATGTGTCGAACTGGGCCACCTTGGGCACTCTGGGCGCGAAAATTCCAGGTCTCGTCATCCTGTCGGACAGTCTCAATCACGCCTCGATGATCGAAGGCATCCGCCATTCCAAGGCGCAGAAAATCATCTGGAAACATAACGATCTTGCGGATCTGGAGCGTCATCTTGCGGCTCTTCCGCCCGAACAGCCCAAACTTATCGCGTTTGAGAGCGTCTATTCGATGGATGGCGACATCGCCCCGATCAAGGAAATCTGCGATCTGGCAGACCGATACAACGCAATGACCTACCTCGACGAGGTGCATGCGGTCGGCATGTATGGTCCGCGCGGGGCAGGGATAGCCGAACGCGACGGCCTGATGGATCGCCTCACGGTGATCGAAGGGACGTTAGGGAAGGCCTTTGGCGTTGTCGGCGGCTACATCGCCGCCTCTGCCGATCTGGTGGATTTCGTTCGGTCTTTTGCCAGCGGCTTTATTTTTACCACAGCCTTGCCACCGGCAGCCGCAGCAGGCGCCTGCGCTTCGATCCGTCATCTAAAAGCCTCGGCCTTCGAGCGCGAACAGCAGCAGGCCCGTGTCGCGGAAGTGCGCATGGCGTTGGATGATATGGGGATTCCCCACATTGAAAACCCGAGCCACATCATCCCCGTGATGGTCGGCGATCCGGTGAAGTGCAAATATATCTCGGATGTGCTGATGCGGGATTACGGCATCTATATCCAGCCGATCAACTACCCGACGGTGCCGAAAGGCACAGAGCGGCTACGGATTACCCCGTCGCCCGTGCATTCGGCCTCGGATATCGAACATCTCGTAGCGGCGCTGGGTGAGCTTTGGGCGCAGTGCCAGCTGGCACGTCAGCCTCTCGCGGCGCAATAGACCGAAAATTCAATTAGAGATCATCACTCACGAACGGTAAGGTCCGGTGGTTTTCGCCGGACCTTTCTCCTTTTAGGCCGCGACGAAACGGAATGCATCGCCTGCGCGCTCGGCACGCCCGATGCCGGGGAAGGGCAGGTGATACCCGATTATCGGCTTCCCGCTCGCCGCCAGTGCATCCAGCAGCGCGACCCGCGTTGCTGCTCCGGTTTCGGCGTCATGGTCGGAGGCCGAGGCCCAATCCGGGCGTTCGAAGGCGAGATGGTGGTTTCCAATCGCATCGCCAACTACCAGCAAGCTCTCGCCGCCACTTTCAATCTCGAAAGACATATGCCCCGGCGTATGCCCGAAACTCGCCCGCGCTGTGACGCCGGGGACGACCTCGTCGCCGTCCTCAAAGGTAATCAAGCGATCCTCGATTGCGCCAAGGTATCGAATGGCCCCCGCGACAAAGGAGAGTCGTTCGGGGCTGATTGTGTCTGGGGTTGCGGGGTCCAGCCAATAATCCCGTTCAACTCGGCCGATTCGATATTGCGCCTCAGGAAGCAGAAGATCGTCGAAATCGTCGAGCACACCCCAGAGATGGTCTGGGTGGGCATGGGTGAAGATGACGTCGGTAATTTCTTCGGGGTAAACATCGAGATCATACAGCGCGTCGATCAATTTCCCTGCCGAGGGCATGAAATTCGCGCCTGCACCCACATCGAAAAGAACCTTCCGGTCGCCTGCCTGAAGGAGCGTGACATTGCAATCAGGTGTGAGTTGCTCCGCGCTCAGCCCGTGGGCTTCGAGGATCGGTTGGACTTCCGCTTCGGTATGTGTCCCCAGCGCAAAGCTCTTGGGAAGAACCAGATTTCCGTCGCTCAGGGTGTCGATCTGCAGATCACCGATCATCGCTTGAGCATGAGCACGCAATCCCAGCAGAGGCCCCGCTGCGGTCGCCGCTGCGCTCCATAGAAAGTGCCGTCTTGTGAGCCGCATGGATATCTCCCATCATTATATTCATATTTTAAATTATATTGCCCATACGCGCTTGGCAATCACTCTGTTCAAGTGCTGCATCTGCGATGTATCCCGTAGCATGCAGAAATGTGTTGCGGCTGAGTGGTCAAATCTCTTACACAAGGTCTGCATCACGGGAGAACTGGTTTACCAGTGCCGAAGGAGCAAGCGCCCCGGCAAACTCTCAGGCACAAGGACCGTGATGTACGTAAGACTCTGGAGAGTGGCGCCAAATGCGCCCGCCGAAGGGATAACGATCTCAGGCTGAAGGACAGAGGGGGCATCAACGTTCGGGCAATCCTGCCCGAGAATGGTGCCGAGCGATTCCATCATGCGCATCGGCAGGTCACAGGAGGTGGCATGACTGATCTGAAGCGAACGTCCCTGTTCGACATGCATGTAGAGCTCGGCGCGAAAATGGTGCCTTTTGCGGGCTACGAGATGCCCGTGCAATATCCGATGGGGGTGATGCAGGAGCACAACTTTACCCGCCAACATGCAGGCTTGTTCGATGTGAGCCATATGGGGCAGGTGATCCTCCGGCCGCAGGAGGGCGGTACCGTCGCGGATGTGGCGCTTGCGCTCGAAAGCCTCGTTCCGGTGGATATCCTCGGTCTGAAGGACGGCCGCCAGCGCTATGCGCTGTTCACCAATGACGACGGCGGAATCCTCGATGATCTGATGGTCGCCAATCGCGGCGATCATCTGTTCCTCGTTGTCAACGCAGCCTGCAAGGATCAGGACATCGCCCATATGCGGGCCAAAATAGGCGGCCAATGCGTGATTGAGGTAATCACCGACCGCGCGCTGGTCGCGTTGCAGGGACCAGCGGCCGAGGCTGCATTGGCCTCCATCGTCCCAGCGGCTGCCGATATGCGCTTCATGGATGTCGCTGTGATGGCCAGCGATTTTGGGCCGCTCTGGATTTCGCGCTCCGGCTACACGGGCGAGGACGGCTATGAGATCTCTGTGGCCGAGGATCAGGCGCGTGCGTTGTGTGCGGCGCTCTTGGAGCGCGATGATGTGGCCCCGATCGGTCTCGGCGCGCGGGACAGCCTGCGGCTTGAGGCAGGTCTTTGTCTCTATGGCTCCGACCTCGATCAAACCACCAGCCCAGTCGAAGCATCCCTGAACTGGGCGATGCAGAAAGCCCGCCGAACGGGCGGCGCGCGCGAGGGCGGCTTTCCCGGCGCATCCCGCATCCTTTCCGAGCTCGCAGCCGGCGCTGCCCGTCAGCGTGTCGGTTTGCTCCCCGAAGGCCGCGCGCCGATGCGCGCGGGAACCAAACTTTTTGACGCCGCCGAGGGTGGCGCGGAAGTCGGCGAAATCACCTCAGGCGCGTTCGGACCGTCGATCGGCCGCCCGATGTCGATGGCCTATGTGCAGACGGCTTCTGCCGCGCTAGGAACAGAACTGTGGGGTGAAGTGCGGGGGAAACGCCTTCCCGTCACGGTCGCGGATATGCCGTTCCGCCCGTCAACATACAAACGTTAAGATCAACAGGAGACTATCTGATGAAATATACTGAAGAGCACGAGTGGCTGCGCGTCGAAGGCGATCTCGTCGTTGTCGGGATTACCGAACACGCCAGCGAACAGCTCGGTGACATTGTTTTCGTCGAGCTTCCCGAAGAGGGCACTACTGTCGCCAAAGACGATGAGATCGTAGTGATCGAAAGCGTCAAGGCCGCTTCGGACATCCTCGCCCCGCTGGATGGCGAGATCGTAGAGGTCAACTCTGCGCTCGATGACAATCCGGCGCTGGTGAATGATGATCCTGTCGGTGATGGTTGGTTCTTCAAGCTGAAAGTCACGGATCTCTCCGCGATGGACGACATGATGGACGAAGCCGCCTACAAAGACTTCATCGGCTGAACGCATCCCGGGCTGCGCCTGCGGCCCTTCGATCATGGATGGCGCGCGGGCGCGCCATCTGCTTTCCCCCGTATCTAGAGAGGCCCAAATGCCATTCGCGCCAACGGACTACCTTCCCTACGATTTTGCCAACCGTCGCCACATCGGCCCATCGCCCGAAGAAATGGCGGAGATGCTGAATGTCATCGGCGTCGACAGCCTCGATGCGCTGATTGAAGAGACGATCCCTGCCGCGATCCGTCAGGCAGAGCCGCTCGATTTCGGCAAGCCGAAATCGGAAGGCGAATTGCTGCATTTCCTGACCCAGACAGCCAAGAAAAATACCGTTTTGACCTCGCTGATCGGGCAGGGCTACTACGGCACGGTCACGCCGCCTGCGATCCAGCGCAATATTCTGGAAAATCCGGCATGGTACACAGCCTATACGCCCTACCAGCCGGAAATCAGCCAGGGCCGCCTTGAGGCGCTGCTGAACTATCAGACGATGATCACCGATCTGACAGGTCTGGAGATCGCCAACGCGTCCCTGCTGGATGAGGCCACCGCCGCCGCCGAAGCCATGACCATGGCCGAGCGCGTCGCGAAATCAAAGGCCAAGGCTTTCTTCGTCGATCAGGATTGCCACCCGCAAAATATTGAAGTGATCCGCACCCGTGCAGAACCGCTGGGCATAGAGATCATCGTTGGCAACCCCGATGATATGGATGCCAACGCCGTGTTCGGAGCGGTGTTCCAGTATCCTGGAACCTACGGTCACGTTCGGGACTTTACCGACCATATCGCACGTCTGCACGAAGCCAAGGCCATTGGCATCGTGATCGCAGATCCGCTCGCGCTGACCCTTCTCAAGGAGCCGGGCGAGATGGGCGCCGATATTGCTGTCGGTTCGACCCAGCGCTTTGGCGTGCCGCTCGGCTACGGTGGCCCGCACGCTGCCTATTTCGCCTGCAAAGACGCCTACAAACGCAACATGCCCGGACGCATCGTCGGGGTTTCGGTCGATAGCCATGGCCACAAGGCCTATCGCCTGTCGCTTCAGACCCGCGAACAGCACATCCGCCGCGAAAAGGCCACGTCGAACGTCTGCACCGCACAAGCGCTCTTGGCGGTCATGGCGTCGATGTATGCGGTGTTCCACGGGCCGAAGGGCCTCAAAGCCATCGCACAGCGTATCCACCGCAAGACCGTGCGCCTCGTTCAGGGGCTGGAAAATGCGGGCTTCAAGGTCGAGCCACAGGTCTTCTTCGATACGATCACCGTCGAGGTCGGCCCGCTTCAGGGTGCCGTGATGCAGCTTGCCGTCGAAAATGGGGTGAACCTGCGCAAGATCGGTGCGACCAAGGTCGGGATCAGTCTCGATGAACGCACCCGCCGCCGCACGATCGAGAGCGTCTGGCGCGCCTTTGGCATCGACCGCAAGGACGATGACCTGACCCACCGCTACCGCGTGCCCGATGCGCTGCATCGGAAATCGGATTACCTTACCCATCCGATTTTCCACATGAACCGCGCGGAAACCGAAATGATGCGCTACATGCGCCGCCTTTCGGATCGTGACCTTGCGCTGGACCGTGCGATGATCCCGCTCGGCTCCTGCACGATGAAGCTGAACGCCGCGGTTGAGATGATGCCGATCACCTGGCCCGAGTTTGCATTCATCCATCCCTTCGCACCGGTGGAACAGGCGGCTGGCTACCAGCATATGATTTCGGACCTCTCAGATAAACTGTGTGCCGCCACCGGCTATGATGCGATGTCGATGCAGCCGAACTCCGGCGCGCAGGGTGAATATGCGGGTCTTTTGACAATTATGGCCTATCACCGCGCCAACGGTGACGACCAGCGTCGGATCTGCCTGATCCCCGTTTCGGCACATGGGACCAATCCGGCCTCCGCACAGATGTGCGGAATGGACGTGGTGGTGGTCAAATCTGCGGATAACGGTGACATCGATGTGGCCGATTTCCGTGCGAAGGCCGAAGCCGCGGGCGACAAACTCGCTGCGTGCATGATCACCTATCCGTCCACCCACGGTGTGTTTGAAGAAACCGTCCGTGAGGTGTGCGAGATCACCCATGAATTCGGGGGGCAGGTCTATATCGATGGTGCCAACCTGAACGCCATGGTCGGCCTTGCCCGCCCCGGTGATGTGGGCGGTGATGTCAGCCATTTGAACCTGCACAAAACCTTTGCCATCCCGCATGGCGGCGGCGGTCCCGGCATGGGGCCAATCGGTGTCAAAGGCCACCTCGCCCCGTATTTGCCGGGTCATCCCGAAACCGGCGGCGGCGAGGGGCCGGTAAGTGCCGCGCCTTGGGGGTCCGCTTCGATCCTCCTGATCTCGTGGGCCTATGTGCTCTTGATGGGGGGCAAGGGCCTCACGCAGGCAACGAAAGTGGCAATCCTTAATGCCAATTACATCGCCAAGCGGCTTGAGGGTGCCTATAACGTGCTGTTCAAAGGCACCAAGGGTCGCGTCGCGCATGAGTGCATTCTCGACACCCGTCCCTTTGCCGACAGTGCGCATGTGACCGTCGACGACATCGCCAAGCGCCTTATTGACAATGGCTTCCATGCGCCGACGATGAGCTGGCCCGTCGCCGGTACGCTGATGGTGGAGCCAACGGAGAGCGAAACCAAGGCCGAGCTGGATCGTTTCTGCGACGCCATGCTTGCCATTCGCGAGGAGATTGCCAAGGTCGAATCTGGTGACTGGCCGCAGGACAACAACCCGCTCTGCAATGCGCCGCACACGGTCGAGGATTTGGTGAGCGAATGGGACCGTCCCTATACCCGCGAGGAAGCCTGCTTCCCACGTGGGTCGTTCCGCGTCGATAAATATTGGGCGCCGGTCAATCGGGTGGACAACGTCTATGGCGACCGTAACCTGATCTGCACCTGTCCGCCGCTTGAAGAGTATCTCGACGCTGCGGAATAAAGTCATCCCGCCATCCCGCAGCCTATGCGGGGTGGCGCCACCTCCCGCAGAAAGTCATTGTCTGACAGAAGCAAACCCCCTATTGGGGCGGTTCCATTTTCACGTCCTTTCTCAGCGGGGGGAACATGATCCAGACGCCTTACTACCTGATCGACAAATCGCGTTTGCTTCCGAACATGGAAAAGATCGCCCATCTGCGTGAGGCCTCCGGCGCAAAGGCGCTTCTGGCGCTCAAGTGCTTTGCCACGTGGTCCGTTTTCGACCTCATGCGCGACTATATGGATGGCACGACGTCCTCCTCGCTCTACGAGGTCCGCCTCGGGCGGGAGAAATTCGGCGGCGAAACCCATGCCTATTCTGTGGCCTACGCCGATCACGAGATCGCCGAGGTTCTGACCCACTCCGACAAGGTCATTTTCAATACAATCGGCCAGCTTGACCGTTTTGAGGCTGCCAGCCGTGACCACATCCGTGGCCTGCGCGTCAATCCGGGTGTCTCAACCAGCGGCTTTGATCTTGCCGACCCCTCCCGCCCGTTTTCCCGCCTAGGTGAGCACGATCCGGCAGCCATCGAGGCGGTTCTGGACCGTGTTTCGGGTTTCATGTTCCATAATAACTGCGAGAATGCCGATTTCGAACGCTTCGACGAAATGCTGACGCTGATCGAGGAACGCTTCGGTCATCTGATCCGCCGCGTCTCTTGGGTGTCGCTCGGCGGGGGCATTCATTTCACGGGGGCGGACTACCCGCTTGACCGCCTTGCCGAACGGCTCAAGCGTTTTGCTGGTGAAAATGAGGTGCAAGTTTACCTTGAGCCGGGTGAAGCAGCGATCACCAATTCGACCACGCTTGAGGTCACGGTCCTGGACACGCTTTTTAACGGCAAGAACCTCGCCATCGTCGATAGCAGCATTGAGGCGCATATGCTGGACCTGCTGATCTATCGCGAAAGCGCGAAGATGCATCCCAATGCAGGGCCGGAAGAGTGGATGATCTGCGGCAAATCCTGCCTCGCGGGTGATATTTTCGGTGAATTCCGCTTCCCCGCGCCAATCAAGGCAGGGGACAGGTTGTCGATCCAAGACGCCGCCGGTTACACTATGGTGAAGAAGAACTGGTTCAACGGTGTGAAAATGCCATCCATTGCCATTCGCGAGCTCGACGGGAGCGAGCGTTTGGTCAAAGAGTTCGGCTACGAGGATTTCGCGGCAGCGCTGTCGTGAACGAACCCCAATCACAATAATGGAGGGTATCGGGGAAATGAAACGCAACGTGCTTATCATCGGCGCTGGTGGCGTCGCTCAGGTCGTGGCGCATAAATGCGCGCAGAACAATGATGTTCTGGGCGACCTGCACATTGCTAGCCGGACGGTTTCGAAATGTGAGGCGATCATCGCTTCCGTGCACGAAAAATCCGCCATGAAGCAGGATGGCGTGTTCAAATCTCACGCGCTGGATGCCAAAGATACGCCCGCAGTCGCTGCCTTGATCCGCGAATCCGGTGCTCAGATCGTGATCAACGTTGGCACGGCGTTTGTGAATATGTCCGTGCTGGAGGCCTGTATCGAAACCGGTGCCGCCTATATCGACACCGCCATTCACGAAGAGCCGGACAAAATCTGCGAAACCCCGCCGTGGTACGGCAACTACGAGTGGAAGCGCCGCGACCGTTGCGCCGAGAAGGGCGTCACCGCGATCCTCGGCGCGGGCTTCGATCCGGGCGTCGTCAACGCCTTTGCCCGCTTCGCGATTGATGAGTTTTTGGATGAGGTCAAATCCATCGACATCGTCGATATTAACGCAGGCTCGCACGGAAAATATTTCGCGACGAACTTCGACCCAGAGATCAACTTCCGCGAATTTACCGGCGTCGTCTACTACTGGGAAGACCAGCAGTGGAAAGAAACCACCATGTTCGCCTCTGGCCGCGATTGGGATTTGCCCGTTGTCGGCACCCAGCGGGCGTATCAGTCCGGTCATGACGAGGTGCACAGCCTTGCCACGAATTACCCCCATGCCGATGTCCGTTTCTGGATGGGGTTCGGCGAGCATTACATCAACGTCTTCACCGTGCTGAAGAATATCGGCCTTCTGTCTGAACAGCCTGTCACCACAGCCGAGGGCCAGGAGGTCATTCCGCTAAAGGTCGTGAAGGCCTGCTTGCCCAATCCGTCTTCGCTGGCACCGAACTATACCGGCAAGACATGCATCGGTGATCTGGTGAAGGGTGTGAAAGACGGCGAGGAGGTTGAGGTCTTCGTCTACAATGTCGCCGATCACAAAGACGCTTACAACGAGGTCGGCAGCCAAGGCATCAGCTACACCGCCGGTGTGCCGCCCGTCGCCGCTGCCATGCTGATCGCGCAGGGCGATTGGGATACCGGCACAATGGTCAACGTTGAGGAGCTGGACCCGAAGCCGTTTTTCACCATCCTTGACGAAATCGGCCTGCCGACGCGCGTTGAGTTCAAAGGCGAGGATCGCCCCTGGAACGGCTAATCGCCTGACACGCTCTTTACAGCCGACGACAGTTCAGCAAAACTGTCGTCGGCTTTTTCTTTTTGCAGCGTGGCTGAAATGGCAATCAAGCTGGAAATGTTGCGCGTATTCCGCGCTGTGGTGGACCAGGGCAGTCTTGCTGCGGCTGCCGAGGTGCTGGGGCGCACACCTTCGGCCGTTTCGATGACTCTGAAGCAATTCGAGGATCATATCGGCGCGCCCTTGTTCGAGAGCGGCCGCAAGGCACGCCTCACGGCGCTGGGCACATCTGTCCATGCAGCAGCCAAGCGCGAGCTGGAACATTTCGACCGCACACTCGACATGATCGAGGCGCTCAGTCAGGCAGAAATGGGCCTTGTGCGTTTGGCGGCTACGCCTTCTGTCGCGATGGCGGTTCTGCCTCCTGTTTTGCGCTCCTTCCTTGCCGAACACCCGCGAGTGCGTATCGAGCTAAGGGACATGAATTCCATTGGCGTCCAGCAGGCGATGGAGCAGGAGCAGGCCGATATCGGCCTTGCCACCGTCCCGCTGATGCCCGGCTTGGAGCGGCGACCGTTTTTTCAGGATCGTTTTGGCGTCGTATGCAGAGCGGACCATCCACTGGCACAGAGCTGGGACAGCTTGACATGGGATGATCTGACCGATGTTGACCTGATCACAAATGACCTTTGCGCCTTGATCCGCGACCCGTCGTTTGCGCCGCTGCGGGCTAGGGCGCGGATGCATGTCCCGAATACCGCCTCTTTGGTGGCACTGGTGCGCGAAGGGATTGGCATTACCATTCTGCCAAAGCTCGTCGCGCGGACCAATCTGCGGGATCTGGCGTTTCTTCCGCTCCGCGATATGAGCGAGCGGCGCGAGGTGTCGATCATCACGCTTCCGCGTGGCGAAATGATCCCCGCCGCCCGCGCCTTGGCCGAACGCATCGAAGCGGCTCGACCCACGCTTGAAGATCAGAAAATCTGAAGTTCTCTCAATTACTTTGCTTTTGCCTGAAATCTCCTGAGGCGATACCTTCCGGTTAACGCAACAGGAAAGACGACATGGCGCAAAATTTTAAGAACTATATCGCTGGTGAATGGGTGGCGGGTGATGCCGCAATCGAGAACCGGAATCCCTCTGATTTGTCCGACGTGATCGGTCACTATGCACAAGCCAGCTCTGCGCAGCTGGACGCTGCGCTGGACGCCGCTCACAGCGCGCAGCGCGAATGGGCCGCCTATCCGCTGGAGCGCAAGCAAAACGTGCTGATGGCGATTGGCAACGAGCTGATGGCGCGGGCCGAGGAACTGGGCACACTTCTCAGCCGTGAAGAGGGCAAACCCTTTGCCGAAGGCAAGGGCGAGGTATTCCGCGCCGGTCAGTTCTTTACCTATTACGCCGCCGAAGTGCTCCGCCAGATCGGTGATACCGCTGATAGCGTCCGCCCCGGTGTCGAAATCGACGTGCGCCGCGAGCCGGTGGGCGTCGTTGCCGTGATCAGCCCGTGGAACTTCCCCACCGCCACCGCGAGCTGGAAGATCGCGCCCGCCCTCGCTTTCGGTAATGCGGTGATCTGGAAACCGGCCAATCTTACGCCTGCCTCGGCGTATGCCCTGACCGAGATCATCTCCCGTCAGGACATCCCCAAGGGGCTTTTCAGCCTCGTCATGGGATCGGGCGGCTCGGTTGGTCAGCGCCTTGTCGAAAGCCCTGCCGTAAACGCAATCTCCTTTACCGGTTCGGTTCCCGTGGGCAAGGGCATCGCCGCCGCCGCCATCCAGAACCTGACCAAGGTCCAGATGGAGATGGGCTCAAAGAACGCACTCGCGGTCATGGATGACGCCAATCTCGATCTTGCGGTCACGCTTGCCTTGGGCGGCGCTTTTGGCGGAACAGGGCAGAAATGCACCGCCTCCTCGCGCCTCGTTGTGCATGAGGGCATCCATGATGCCTTCGTCGAAAAACTCGTCGCAGGCGCACAGGCCATGGTCGTCGATCACGCGCTCAAAGACGGCACGCAGATCGGCCCGGTGGTCAGCGAAGGGCAGCTGGCCGAAAACCTCGCGTGGGTCGAAAAGGGCCGCGCCGAAGGCGCGGAACTCGCCTGTGGCGGTGAGCGGCTGAACCGCGATACCGAAGGCTACTACATGTCGCCCGGCGTGTTCCTCAATACGACCAACCAGATGGAGATCAACCGCGAAGAAATGTTCGCGCCTCTGACCTCTGTCATCAAGGTCGGCAGCTATGACGAGGCGCTGAGCGTCGTCAACGATACCCGGTTCGGCCTCACCTCCGGGATCGTCACGCAAAGCCTCGCACGCGCCACGCATTTCCGCCGTAACGCCCGCACCGGAGTTGTCACTGTGAACCTGCCCACCGCTGGCACGGATTATCACGTCCCCTTCGGTGGACGCGGTGAAAGCAGCTACGGCGCACGCGAACAGGGCAGTTATGCGGCGGAGTTCTACACCACCGTCAAAACCGCCTATATCAGCGCGGGGGCACCGGAATGAGCACCCACCGCATCGACTGCCTGCAATATGCCAACTGGTCCGAGAAGATCTTTCGCCAGATGCGCGAGGGTGCCGTCGATGCGGTGCATGTGACCATCGCCTATCACGAGAACTTCCGCGAAACCGTGCTCAATATGGAGCAATGGAACCGCTGGTTCGAGCAATACCCTGATCTGATCTGCCACGCCCGCACTGGCGCGGATGTGCGGCTGGCAAAGCAGGATGGCCGCACTGCGATCATCTTCGGGTTTCAGAACCCCAGCCCGATTGAGGATGACATCGGACTGGTGGAGATTCTTCACACGCTTGGCGCGCGCTTCATGCAGCTGAGCTATAATAACCAGTCGCTCCTCGCGACCGGCTGTTACGAGGTTGAAGACCCCGGCATCACCCGTATGGGTAAGCAGGTGATCAAAGAGATGAACAGGGTCGGGCTCGTGGTCGATATGTCTCACTCGGCAGACCGGTCGACCATCGAGGCCGCCGACATCTCAGAACGCCCGATTGCGATCACCCATGCCAATCCCCACAGTTGGCACCCCGCGTTGCGTAACAAGAAAGATGACGTGATCCGCGCCGTGACGCAAAACGGGGGCATGATCGGCTTTTCGCTTTATCCGCATCATTTGAAAGACAAGAGCGCCTGCACGCTGGAAAGCTTTTGCCAGATGGTTGCAGATGCCGCCGACAGGTTCGGAGCCGCCAATTTGGGGATCGGAAGCGATCTTTGTCAGGATCAACCCGATAGCGTGGTCGAGTGGATGCGCGTGGGACGTTGGACCAAAGAAATCGACTATGGCGAAGGCTCCGCCAGCGCGCCCGGTTTCCCGCCGATGCCGGACTGGTTCACCGACAACCGCGATTTCGGGAACATCCAGTCGGGACTTGCACACGTAGGATTTGACGAGGGCGAAATTGCGGGGATCATGGGAGAGAACTGGCTCCGCTTTTTTGATGCGAATTTCGGGAGGATGGAATGAGCACAGCAGCCAAGACAGATACCGCAGCACCGATCGCAATGCGTGAACCATCCGATGTCATGCGGCTCGCGCGGCTCGGGTCGATCCATCAACACCGGCTGTCTTTCATGCGCGTCCTGCTGCGCCGTCTCGCGGCTGAAAAATGGCGCTACGAGCGCACGACATTCAAGATTGATGACAACGGCGTTGGGCACGCCGTCTACACGCTTCACGGCCCCGAGCGGAGCTACTCGCTCGTCGCCTTTGCGCATGATCTGCCGCCCGAGCAACGCTCGGACCGTGTGATCGCCACAGCATGGGACGCCACATTCACGCTGTTTGACGGTGTTCCGACCACGGATGACATTTCTCGCTTGTCCCAAAACGTCCCGATACAGGAGGCAGGTCGTATCAGCAAAAAAGAGCTGAGCCTGTCGCGCGCCAACCGCTCGGTCCGCTTGTGGGAGCATGTCGTCAGCCGCCTCGCTGCCGGACTGCAGCCGGATGCTGAACTGGTCGATAAAATTGGCTATCTGATGCGTACCACGGCTGTTTACGGCTCAGGTAAATTCGGTGCGTCTGATCGCGAGAGCATTGCCGCGCGGCCCGAATTCATTGCCCCGTTTCAGGTCGAGATGATGTCTGTTTACCTCACCCGCGCATTTGTTGCCGATCTGGTGGAACATATGGCACGTGCTCGCTCCCCTCAAACGACCGTCCCGCTGGACCCAAAAATTCGCCGTCAACTTGGGATTGGTAACTCGACGGGTCTCGGCATGGCGCCGTTCCTGATCAATCATCCGGTCCTGTTGAACAACTGGATCGCTGCCCGCGAAGAAGGGCTCGCTCGCGTCCGCCGCTTGCCACAAGCCAGCGCAGACGAGGCCGCACGGTTCAGATCGCTGGTCGCAAGAGCCGCACTCAATATCGCAGAGTGGAATACGACAAGCGACTTCCAGCTTGAAAAGCTTTCGGAATTGCGGGTCGACATCGACAAGATCGTAGAGATGATGGAGGACTCCAATATCTGGACGAACGCTCCATGGGATCGTCTCTATCATTGGGCAACCGAGGCATTGAGCGTCGAAGGACAGGAGCTTCTGGTCTCTTTGATGCTTGAACCCTATCCCTCGCTGGTGGACCCGTTGGCGGATTGCATGGCTGCCGACGAAGCCGCAGCAAACGGAATTGACGGGTCCATGACAATCGGGCGGGTTCGGGCGCTGATCGAGATGCTCTATGGTTGGGCGCTGGAAACCGATTGGTCCGACCGCAGCGAAATTGCCCGTGCGTGGTATGTCTCGGAAGAAAAGCTGGAGCCGCGACTGGGCGAGCGTTTCGACGAGGATATCGAATGCTATGAGCAGCCATTGGCGCCCGGCCGCGATGTCGCGGCCCTCTATGGTGATCTCGATGCCTACACGCCAGAGGATCCCGTTGCGAACCTTCTGTTGCATCAACCAGAGCATCGCCATGCTTTGCGCCGCGTCCAGATCACCGCAGCACATCCCTATGCGGAAATCCGCGACAATACGATCAGTCGGGAGATGGTTCCAATTGATCTTCTCAGGGCCAAGCTTGCCTTCTTTGGAGCTCAGCATTTTGATCCACGTTCAGATCGCTGGGTGCGGATCAACATGTATCGCAATGCCCCTATGCCGTGGGAGCTGTCTGAACTCGCCAAGGATGATTGGTCCTATCCGGCGATAGAGGGCGCATTATGATTTTATCACTGAGCGAAATCGAAGGTTTGGCAAAAAAAGCCGCACGCGGCGCGGGCTATAGCTGGGGAATAGCCGAGGACGCAGGGCGTGACGTTCGGTGGCTCGAAGGCCACGGATTGCCGGGCGCAGGGGTTCTTGCGGGTCTCCTGATCGACAATGACGGCCCCAGAAACCTCGCCAAGCTGCCGCCTCGGTTTTTCGATGGACGGATGCAGCCGGGTGGGGAGGGGCCGATGTGTCCCATAACGGCTGCCGCTGCGATCTCCGACAGGTGGGAAGTGCTGACGCGAGAGATCGTCATTGGACCGGTCCAATGGCCCATCTTGCTGTTACCGGCCGTCGCCAGATCTGCGGTCGCGCTCGGCATGCCGCTCACGATGTCATGGTTTGGATATTCTGCCGTTGCGCGTCCAGATGGCTCTGTATCTGAAACTGGCCTGCGTCGCGGTGCTTCGGTGACCGATCATCTGAAAATCATGCCGGTTGATCAGGCCGGTGCCGTTGACCCTTGCAACGAAACTGATCGCTGCGCGACCGCACCTGTGATCGTTGATCAATTGAATATTTTCGCCGGACGAACCTATGCCCCTGCCACGGAAGCCAGTCGACTTGCAGGCGCAGGGGCAGGGCTGACGGACAACGATTAGGTTCGGCCGCTCGGATCGCGCCCCTCTGCCAGCCATTGGTCCGAAATGCCGGACTGGTGCCACTGATACGCGTCCTCCACGATTGTTTCGAGCGAGGAGCGTAGGGGGCGCCAAGTCAGCTCTTCAATTGCGCGCTGAGAGCCGGAAACGAGGTAAGACGCATCGCCCGCACGCCTCGGTGCTTGCTGGACGGTTAGCGGAGCATTCGTCACCCTCTTTACGGTGTCGATGACTTCGCGCACCGAATAGCCGTGACCCGTCCCGAGGTTGAACGCGCGGTTTTCCTTGCCCGCCAACCGCCATTCCAGCCCTGCAATATGCGCGTTCACCAAATCCACCACATGCACATAGTCGCGGATGCAGGTTCCGTCCGGCGTCGGATAGTCATCGCCAAATACCGCGACAGACTCGCGCTTGCCTTGGGTGGCCTCGATGACAATCGGAATTAGATGGGTTTCTGGGCGATGCAGCTCGCCGATTTCGCACTCCGGGTCCGCGCCAGCCACGTTGAAATACCGGAAAATGACATGACCCAAGCCGTCGCTTTCGGCAAAGTCTCGCAGCATTTCCTCGATCGCTTTTTTCGATCCGCCATAGGCATTGATCGGCCGCTGTTCGGTCTCCTCGGTCAGTGTCACGCCGTCATGATCGCCGAAAGTCGCACAGGTGGAACTAAATATGAAATCTTTGCAATCCGTTCTCAGCGCCGCCTCGATGAGGTTGAGCGCACCCGTCACATTCTCCCGCCAGTATCGACCAGGGAATTGCATCGACTCTCCAACAAGAGACAGCGCTGCAAAATGCATCACCGCAACAGGCCGATATTTGGCAAAAACGGCATCAAGCCGTGCCCGGTCCATCAGGTCGCCAATTTCGAGCGGGCCATATTTCACGGCCTGCGCCCAGCCGGTCGACAGGTTGTCGAATGCCACAGGGACGAACCCCGCCGCTGAAAGTGCCTTGCATGCATGAGAGCCGATATAGCCAGCCCCACCCGTCACAATGACATGGCCGCGATCCACGCTCATTCAGCTGCCAGTCCCTGCGCCCGTGCCGCAATAAACTGCCGGAAATCAGCGCCGTATGTTGAATCTTCCAGCGCGAAATCCACGATGGCCTGCAAATAGCCGAATTTCGACCCGCAATCATATCGCGCGCCCGATAGGGTCACAGCCTGCACCTGTCCGCCACGCGCACGGGTGTTGATCGCATCTGCCAGCTGGATTTCTCCGCCGTGGCCGGGCGGCTGATTGCGTAAAATCTCGAAGATTTCCGGCTCCAGAACATAGCGCCCGATGGACGCGAGATCGGACGGGGCGTTGTCCATTGCAGGTTTTTCGACAATTCCCGACACCGGAACAGCGCCACCGTTCACCTCTCCCGCAGGGGCGATGATCCCGTATTTGTCGACTTCTTCTCGCGGAACGCGTGTCACCAAGAGCGTGGTCGCGGGCTGTTGTGCGTACGCATTGACCAGAGCCTGTGTCGGCAGGGTCGCCCCGCGGATGAGGTCGTCCGCGAGCAGCACCGCGAACGGCTCGTGCCCGACGACAGGTTCCGCACAGAGCACCGCATGGCCCAACCCAAGCGCCTCCGCCTGACGGATAAAGATGCAGTTGATCCCTTCGGGGACAATATTGCGCACCATATCCCGTAGTTCGTCCTTGCCTTTGGCTGCGAGTGCGCTTTCAAGCCCGAGATTGGCGTCGAAATGGTCTTCGATCGCCCGTTTGGTGCGCCCCGTTACGAAAATCAGATCGGTAATGCCAGCCGCGATTGCCTCTTCCACCGCGTATTGAATGATCGGCTTGTCAACGATCGGCAGGAGTTCTTTCGGCATCGCTTTCGTTGCGGGAAGGAAACGGGTGCCAAGCCCCGCAACAGGGAACACAGCTTTTCTGATTTGATGAGGCATTTAAAGTCTTTCGCTCGTTATTGAGCAGGGTTTATCAACCACAGCGCGCACTGTCATCCTCGATTGTGGGTATTATCCTGCCAGCTTTTTGCCATGTCTAAGGATGCTGCGGATAATGTCATCAAAATTTCCGTCGGCTTTGACCACATCGTCCATTCCCGCTTTTATGCTCTGCCCTCGGGTATTTGCATTATTGGACCGCGCCAAAGCCGTAATGGTGATTTCTCTGGAGACTTCTCCAAGTTCGCGAATGTGTCGGGCAATGTCGTGACCGGTCTCTGGGTCAGTCCAGCAATCCACAAGGATTTGGTCGATCAATTGCTGTTGCAGCACTAAGGTGGCTTCATTCGCATTGGCGGCGATCGAGACGTCAGCGCCGGACTCTCGCAGGCCCGTTTCCAAATCGTCACGCAGCGTCGTTTTTTTTGCGACCAGCAAGAGCCTCTTGGATCGCAGCGCGTTGGCCCGAAACTTCGGCGTTTCCGCCCCAGCGTTCTGCGTGCCGCTCTCCACCTCGGTAAGCGGAATATCCACCCAGAATTCGGCACCATTTGCATGTTCGATGATGCCGATATTGGCCGAGAGGATAGAGGCGATCTGTCGCGCGATCGGCAGGCCGAGCCCGTGCTCCCCACCCTGATCATCGGACGCGTTCTGAGTTAGTTCAAACCGTCGGAGCGCTTGCTCTGCTTCTTGTTTCGATATCCCCGGCCCCTCGTCGCGGACAGAAAACCGGAGCATAGGCTCACCCGGCGTATGTTCGATCGGCGCGACATTCAGATAGATCGAACCGGAAGGAGCGTGGCGGAACGCATTGTCGATGAAGTTCGTCAGGATTTGGCGCAGACGCTCGGTATCCAGCATGATCTGCGCGGATGTCGCCGGGTCTCGGGAAATTTTGAGCTTACGCATCTTCTCGGCACTTCGGGCCTCGAAACGGTCGCGGATTGAGTGCAGGAATTCGGTGATATCGGCGGAGCGGAGTTGTATCGGGGATGTGCCGGATTCCAGCCTTGCAAAATCAACGAGGTCTTCTGTTGCGGAAGAGATATTGTTGGCGGTCTGCCGAATAAGATCGAGCTTACTGCGCATTCTGGCGTCGGTCACTTCGCGGGCAGTCTCGTCAATAATCCTGGTCAGCGCGTGCAGAGGCTTCTGGAGCCTCTTGCCAAAACCCTCGACATACCGGTTCTTGAGCGCGTTGGCGGCACGTGTCTCCCGATAGGCATCTCTGAGTGCGCGATTTGCCTGTCGGTAGACAACATAGCTAAGCCAATAACTGATCAGCAGCACGAAGATAACCGCTCCGCCATAGACTAGCAGCGTGTTATAGGTCTGCGGGGGAGCATCGATCTTTCCGGCAATTATCCAGCGGCCATTGGGCAGGATGATCTGTGCCGATGCATAGGGCGGCTCAAACGCATCGGGATTTCCGGCGAAAATATCACCAAATAATCCAAGACCATCCTTGCCCCGAATGGCGATGTTGACGCGCTCGCTGATTTCGCTGTAGCCGGCGCGCTCAAGCATGACTGGCACGTCCAGAAGGATCGTCGCAAATCCCCAGAAGTCATCAAACCCTGTGCGGCTCACGTAGCCTTCTACGAAGATCGGAAGACGAGCGATGATCGCGGTCCCGCCCTGCAAAAGGTTAACTGGCCCCGCGACAATGTAGGCGCGTTCTTCGATGCTCTTGAGAACCGCCGGCCGCCGTTGGGGGTCGGAAAGCAGGTCGTGGCCGACCGCACTGGCATTTCGCTCCTTTTGGGAGACGAACTCAACAACGGCATCCGGCGCAAGCTGCAAGCTCATGACCCCCGGCACGCTCTCCTCCAGAGCTGATGCAAATTCCTGAAACCTGTCCTCTTCGATTTCATCATGGCTCAGAACGAAAGCCTTGAGCGCATAGGGCAGGGCGAGGCGTTGGTTCAGCTGTGATTCCAGCGACGCGCGAAATGCGTCGATCTCGGCATTCACGATTTCATCGAGATGTTGCTGTTCACTGGCGCGCTGCACCGACCAGATCAGGTAGACGATAATCAGGAGAAACGCGAAAGTGGCGAAAAAGATCAGCCCCGCAACGCCGAACGGGCGGCTCCACCACGCTTTACGCGAATGCTTCGTTTTTCTGGCGGTGTGTTGCCGTGTTTTGGATGCCATAAACCGAGTCACCAATGCATTACGCATCCCGATTAAGGACGCATTTTTCCTTAGATACCAAGATGATCTTTAGTATTCCAGACTGAACAGTTCAGATCACATGTTCGAACGGTTCAAGAATTGGGCCACATCGGCGTAAGAAGGCATCGCAAGCCCCGCGCCTTTGCGTGTGACAGAGATAGCAGCCACCGCAGTCGCGAATTTCAGGCTCTCACGCATGTCCGCACCGCTTGCCAGTCCCGCCGCCAGCCCGCCATTGAACGCGTCGCCCGCGCCCGTCGTGTCGACCACCGGACCGGCCTCCATCGGGTCGATGGTCCGCATGTGTTGGCCGTCATACCAGAGTGCGCCGTTCTCTCCCAATGTCAGAATGATGTGCTTTGGCCCGCGTTGGTGCAGGGCATAGGCTGCGGCTTCGGCCTCTTCAAGCGTGCGCACGGGCAGGCCAGTCAGGATTTCGGTCTCTGATTCATTCGGGGTCAGAATATCGCATAATGCGAGCATCTCATCCGTCAGGTGTTGGGCCGGCGCAGGGTTCAGAATGGTGGTAACACCCGCCGCACGGGCAATCTCCAATCCCCTTTGTGCTGCTTCCAGGGGCTGCTCGAGCTGGGTGACAAAGACCTTTGCACCGCCAATAGCCTCGGCTTGCGCATCCATGTCTTCTCCCGCGAGCCCGGTTGCCGCACCTGGACAGACGATAATCGCGTTCCTGCCGCTGCCTTTCTCCAGATAGATGAATGCCGCACCTGTCGACTCGTCCGGCATGACGCGGACCAGCGGCACCACGCCCGCCTGCTCCCATGTGTCATGGGCGAGTTGTCCGAATGCGTCGTCACCCAGTCGGGTAATGATCGCTGTATTCGCCCCTGCTTTCGCTGCTGCGATGGCTTGATTTGATCCCTTCCCGCCGGGGCCCAGAGAAAAACTATCGCCCAGTAGTGTCTCGCCCATGACTGGCAGGCGCGCGGCTTCGAATATCGCGTCGCCAGCGAACACACCCAAAACGATCACATCATGCGCCATACCCGTCCCCCGAAAACGCGCCCATGACTATAAAAGGCGAATTTATCGTCGCATGGCAACAGTTTAGGCAATCGGCGTGGGGCGCACGGGCATTATCCCCCCAAGGCGTCGGAAATCTCTTCGGCAGCCTGCCGCACGAGCGAGCCGAACAATTCGATCCGATCATCTGAAAAGCGGGTAGACGGGCCTGATATCGAAACACCGGCGATGACCTCGCCACTTGCACCGTGAATCGCGGCTCCTATGCAGGACATTCCCAAATGTCGTTCCTCGCGGTCGAACGACCATCTGCGCGATCGTGTCTGCTCAAGATCACGCATCAGGGCGCTGGGCGTTGCCAAAGTGCGGTCGGTGAATGGTTCCAGTACCGCGCGGGAGAGCAATGCCTCGGTCCGCGCCGCGGGCAGGGCGGCTAGAATGGCCTTGCCGGTGCCGGATGCATGCATGGCGGTGCGCGTTCCCGGATTGAAAAACGCGCGGATCGGATGGGTTGCCTCTACCTGCCCGATGAAAACCACCGTCAGCCCGTCGCGTACGGCAAGGTTCGCGGTCTCGCCTGTTTCCTCCATCAAACGTCGCATTACAGGGCGGGAGACATCCAGAAGTGTTGTCCTGTTCAGATAGGCTGTTCCGGTCCGATAGGCCGCAATCCCGATAGCCCATTCCTGCGTAATCTCGTCGAACGATGCATATCCCCGTTGCTGGAGCGTGCTGAGAATCCGGTGCGTCGTCGCGGTCGGAATATCGCAGTTTACCGAGAGTTCCGTCAGCGTGTTGGCACCGCCATCAGCGAGGGCATCAAGCACGTTGAGCGCACGGTCCAGCACCTGCATCGTGGGGGCGCTTGTCTCCTTGAAGCTGGATTTCGGGCGTCCGCGGCCGCGCCGTGTATGTGTTGTCATTTCTGCACCTGCAAAATGAAAAATTATTTCATACCAATGTATACCGTTTCATTTGAAAATCAAATTAAACATTTAAAACATAGGTTTATATAAATTTTATAATTATTGAAAAATGATTTTGAAAAAATTGCGAAAATCGCGCGACTCGCAGATGATCAGGGCAAAGGAGGACCACACCATGTCCGATCAGAACCCTGTTTTCATCCCCGGCCCCACGAACATTCCTGACCGCCTGCGCCGCGCAATGATGGTCCAGACCCAAGACCACCGCGCACCGGATTTCGTTGAAACCTTCGCGCCGGTGCTGGAAAAATCAAAGCGCGTGTTCGGCACGACCCAAGGCACGGTCATCACCTTCCCCGCCAGCGGCACTGGCGGCTGGGAAGCAGCAATCAGCAACACGCTCTCCCCGGGCGACAAGGTCCTGATCGCCCGCTACGGCATGTTCTCGCATCGCTGGATTGATCTCTGCCAGCGCCACGGGCTCGATGTCGAAGTGATCGAGACACCATGGGGTCAGGGTGCGCCCGCCGCCCGCTTCGAGGAGCGGCTCACAGCCGACAAGGAGCACGCGATCAAGGCTGTCCTCGTCACCCACAACGAAACTGCCACCGGTGTGAAATCCGACATTGCCGCTGTCCGCGCCGCGATGGACGCTGCAAACCACCCTGCACTTCTGCTCGTCGATGCGGTGTCCTCGCTGGCCTCAATGCCCTTCGAGATGGACCAATGGGGCGTCGATATCTGTGTCTCCGGCAGTCAAAAGGGCTTTATGCTGGCGACAGGCATGGCCATTCTCGCCGTCAGCCCGAAGGCGCTCGCCGCGATGGAAAGCGCCAAGCTGCACCGCACTTTCTTCGATTTCCGCGATATGATGAAAGCGAACGCCACTGGCGGTTTCCCTTACACGCCGCCCCTGCAGCTGATCTACGGTCTGCGCGAAAGCCTCGCAATGCTCGAAGAAGAAGGCTTGGAAAATGTCTATGCCCGCCACACGCATCTGGCCGAAGGTGTCCGCCAAGCGGTGCGCGCGTGGGGGCTGCGCCTGGTGGCGGAATCGCCCGATCTCTACTCCGATACGGTCAGCGCGATCTACGTGCCTGAAGGCTTCGACAGCAACGCCCTCACCGATCACGCCTTCCACCGCTATGGCGTGTCCTTTGGGATCGGCTTGGGCGAGATGAATGGCAAAGCGTTCCGCATCGGTCACCTTGGCAGCCTGACCGAGCCGATGGTGCTCTCCGGTCTGGCGACGATCGAAATGGCGATGGCCGATCTGGGCTATCCGATCCGCTTGGGCAGCGGCCTTGCCGCCGCACAGGAACATTTTCGTTCTGCCCACAGCATCCCGTCTCAATCCGCTGCCTGAGGACCACCAATGCTCGATATCAACACACCAGCCGAAACGCTGACCATCGACGACATGCGCGCCGCGCATGAACGTATCAAACCGTATATCAACCGCACACCAGTTCTGCGGTCCCAGTACCTAGATGACCTCACCGGCGCTCAATTGTTCTTCAAATGCGAAAACTTTCAGGAAGCTGGCGCTTTCAAGGTGCGCGGCGCGTGTAATGCGGTCTTTGGCCTCAGTGACGAAGCCGCTGAAAAGGGGGTCTGCACCCATTCCTCCGGCAACCACGCGCTCTCGCTCAGCTATGCTGCCGGTCGGCGCGGCATTCCTTGCAATGTGGTGATGCCCCGTACCGCGCCACAGGCCAAGAAGGATGCAGTTCGCCGTTACGGTGGCACGATCACCGAATGCGAACCGTCCACCACCTCACGCGAGGCGGTCTTCGCCGAAGTTCAGGCGCGGACGGGCGGTGAATTCGTCCACCCCTATAACGACCCGCGCGTGATCGCGGGGCAGGCCACCTGTTCGGCGGAACTCCTTGAACAGACCGGCGGCCTTGATGCCGTTGTGGCCCCCATCGGCGGCGGCGGCATGATCTCCGGCACCTGCCTGACGCTCTCGAACCTCGCGTCTGACACGGCCATCTACGCCGCTGAGCCGGAACAGGCCGACGACGCTTACCGCTCGTTCAAGGCGGGTCACATCATCGCTGATGATGCGCCCGACACCATCGCCGACGGGCTGAAAGTGCCGCTCAAGGAAAACACCTGGCATTTCGTCTCCCGCTACGTGACCGACATTCAAACGGCCAGCGAGCAGGAGATCATCGACGCGATGAAGATCACGTGGAAATACCTGCGGATCGTCATGGAACCCAGCTGCGCAGTCCCGCTCGCTGTCATTCTCAAGAACCCCGACGCCTATCGCGGCAAGCGCGTTGGCGTGGTCATCACCGGCGGCAACGTCGATCTGGACAAACTGCCTTGGATCAAAGGCTAGGAGGAAGACCTATGAAAGACACCACTGATTTTTCCGATCTCGAGGTTGGCTATGATGTTCCCGCATTGCCGGGGATGGATGCAGCCGACATTCAAACACCCTGCCTCGTCCTTGATCTCGATGCACTCGAACGCAACATCAAGAAAATGGGCGATTGGGCCAAGGCGCACGGCGTCCGTCACCGCGTGCACGGCAAGATGCACAAATCCGTCGATGTCGCGCTCTTGCAAGAGAAACTCGGCGGCTCCTGCGGCGTCTGCTGCCAGAAGGTCAGCGAGGCAGAGGTCTTTGCCCGTGGCGGCATCACGGACGTTCTGGTTTCCAATCAGGTCCGCGACCCGGCCAAGATCGACCGTCTTGCCCGTCTGCCCAAGCTCGGCGCGCGCACGATCTGCTGCGTTGATGATCTGGCGAATATCGCTGACCTCTCTGCAGCCGCACAGCGTCATGGCACCCAAATCGAATGCCTTGTCGAGATCGACTGCGGCGCGGGTCGCTGCGGTGTGACGCGCACCGCTGATGTTGTTGAAATCGCGCAGGCGATTGACGCAGCCGAGGGCCTGAAATTCGCAGGCATCCAAGCCTATCAGGGCGCGATGCAGCACCTCGACAGTTACGCCGACCGCAAAGCCAAGATCGAGATCGCCGTCGAGATGGTGCGCGACGCCGTGAATGGCCTCGCCGCTGTCGGACTGGAATGCGATATCGTCGGCGGCGGCGGTACCGGCTCCTACTATTTCGAGGGCACTTCAGGCGTTTATAACGAACTGCAATGCGGCTCCTACGCTTTCATGGACGCCGATTACGGGCGCATCCTCGATGAGAACGGCAACCGGATCGACGATGGTGAATGGGAGAACGCGCTCTTCATCCTCACCAGCGTCATGAGCCACGCCAAGGCCGAGAAAGCCATCGTTGATGCAGGGCTGAAGGCACAATCCGTCGATAGCGGCTTGCCGGTGATCTACGGGCGCACGGATGTGAAATACATCAAATGCTCTGACGAGCACGGCGTCGTCGAAGACCCGAACGGTGTGTTGAAGGTGAACGACAAGCTCAAGCTCGTTCCCGGTCACTGTGACCCCACATGCAATGTGCATGATTGGTATGTCGGCGTGCGCGGCGATAAGGTCGAGACGCTCTGGCCCGTATCCGCACGCGGAAAGGCCTACTGATGCCTGAGATCTTGATTGTAGGAGAGGACATTTGCCAGCAGGTCGTCAGCCGCTCCGACGCATTTGCCGCTGTCGAGAACGTGTTTGCGGCGATGGCGCAGGGTGACGCGTGGAACTTTCCCGTCGTGCGCGAGGCACTCGGCCACGCAGACGCGCTCTACGGCTTTAAATCCGGTTTTGATCGGGCGGGCATGGCGCTTGGCGTCAAATCCGGCGGATACTGGCCGGGGAACATGGCGAAGGGACTGACCAACCACCAGTCGACGGTCTTCCTGTTTGACCCCGATACCGGACAGCTCTCCGCGCTCGTAGGCGGCAATTACCTCACTGCTGTGCGCACGGCAGCGTCGTCTGCGGTTTCCATCGACCATCTTGCGCGCAAAGACGCCCGCGTTCTGGGCATGGTCGGGGCAGGGCATCAGTCCACCTTTCAGCTGCGCGCCGCCGCCGAGCAGCGTGAGTTTGACAAGGTCGTCGCATGGAATCCCCATCCCGACATGCTGCCCAAGCTGGGCGTCGTGGCCGAAGAACTGGGTCTGCCGTTCGAAGCGGTCACGCGAGAGGAGCTTGGCGCACAGGCGGATGTGATCATCACCATCACCTCAGCCTTCGAACCTCTCTTGATGGCGGATTGGATCAAGCCCGGCACCCATATCGCCTGCATGGGCACCGATACCGTCGGCAAGCAAGAGGTCGATCCAGCCATTGTCGCCCGCGCAACCGTCTTTACCGATGAGGTGGCCCAGAGCATCACTTTGGGAGAAGCGCAGCACGCGGTTCAAGCCGGGTTGATCACAGCAAGTGACATCACGCCCATCGGCAAGGTGATCAACGGCGATCATGCAGGTCGCCAGTCAGAGGACGAGATTACCCTCTTCGACGGGACCGGCGTGGGCTTGCAGGATCTCGCCGTCGCGCAGGTCGCGGCCCGCGTCGCACGCGAGCGTGGCTTGGCAGGCATCACACAGCTTTAATCACAGGTGCGGTGGTCAGCTCTTGCTCAGAAGCGTCCGCCGCGCCTCATAATCCTCAGGGTCGATCTCGCCTCGCGCCAGTCGCATGTCCAGCTCGTCCAGCGCCGATGGTCCTTTTTCCTCGGGTCGCCCCATGCTCGGGCGAAAGATCACATAGGCGCAGCAGACAATTGCGGCGAGCACGATCAGCCAGACAAATGGCCCCATGAACCAGCCGCCATAGCCATGCATATGCGATCCATAGGTTCCGTCTGGGTCCGCCAGCGCGAGAGTGGGCGCAATCAGCGCAGCGGAAGATATCAGTAGCGGTTTCACGTCAGCACTCCTGTTCATCTGAGCTCAGATTACACTAAGAAACCCATCCCGATTTGATCGTGATCAACCGCTCACGCAGCTGTGACAATCGGGGCGCTGTCCTTTGCAGGCAGGATATCGGTCAGCGCAGCCATCGCGTCGTATTGCGAGAGGAACACTTCACCCGTCAGATCGTCAAGGAAATGCGAGCGCTTCAGCCGGTCCATCACCGGCCCTTTCACTTCCGAAAGGTGTAGTTTGATCCCGATCTCGCCCAGCCGCGTGTTGATCGCCTCAAGGCTTTCGAGCGCGGACATATCCACCTCGTTCACCGCCGAGAACATCAGCACGACGTTCCGCACAGGGCAATCCTGCAACACGCGATTGTAAAGGTGATCCTCCAGATACCGCGCATTAGCGAAATAGAGGCTCTCGTCGATGCGGATGGTCAAAAGGCTGGCGTCGGTCCGCACGGCATGGCGCTTGATGTTGCGGAAATGCTGCGTCCCTTCTACGAGTCCCACCTCCGCGATATGCGGGCGCGATGTTTTGTAAAGGTAGAGCAGGATCGACAGGATCACCCCTGCCGAAACACCGATCTCGACACCAAAGCCAAGCGTGAGCGCGATTGTCGTCGCCACCGCCATGAAGTCCTTCTTCGAATAGCCCCAAGCCCGCTTCAGGATGCCCAGATCAACAAGGCTCAGCACCGCCACGATGATCGTTGCGGCAAGCGTGGCTTTCGGCAGGAAATAGACCAGCGGCGTCAGCGCCACTGCCGCAATCGCAAGCCCCACAGCGGTGAAGGCCCCCGCCGCAGGCGTCTCTGCGCCCGCGTCGAAATTGACCACCGAACGGGAGAAGCCACCCGTCACCGGAAAGCCGCCGGTAAACGCCGCGCCGATATTTGCCGCGCCCAAACCGATCAGCTCCTGATCCGGCGTGATCCGCTGGCGCTTCTTGGCCGCCAGAGTTTGTGCCACGGAAATGGATTCCACGAACCCGATGATTGAAATGAGCAGGGCGGGGACGAAAAGCGCCGAAATCAGATCAGGCGAGAAATCCGGCATCGTCAGCGGCGGCAGGCTTTGTGGCACATCGCCGACGATCTTCACACCGCTTTCGGCCAGATTGAATCCCCAGACGGCCAGAGTCGTAGCCACCACAGCCGCGACCGGCCCCGCTTTCGTCGCAACATCTGCCATTTTCGGCGATACGCCGATCCCTCGCAGCAGAGGTTTCAAACCCTTGCGTACCCAGAACAGGAAAGCCGTCGCTCCAGCCCCGAGCATGACGGTGTAGATGTTGATCTGGTCCAGCCCGTGTAGCAGGCTCTCCAGCAGTTCCGGCAATGTATGGCCGTGGGTTTTAATCCCTAGAATATGTCCCAGCTGGCTCGCCGCAATCAGGATGCCAGAGGCCGTGATGAAACCGGCAATGACAGGGTGCGACAGGAAATTCGCGAGAAACCCGAGCCTCAGGAACCCCATTGCCAATAGGATCGCGCCCGATAGGGCAGCAAGCGTCAGTGCCGCCATCGCGTAGCCCATCGTGCCGCTTTCAGCGACATTGCCAATCGCGGCAGCCGTCATCAGCGACACCACAGCGACCGGCCCCACCGCCAGCGCACGGCTGGTGCCGAATATCGCGTAGAGCACAATCGGGACGATCGAGGCATAGATACCGGCCTCTGGCGGCAGCCCTGCCAGCAATGCATAGGCCAGTGACTGCGGCACCAGCATGATCGTGACGATCACCGCCGCGATCAGGTCATTGGAAAACGCGGTGCGATTGTACTGACGACCCCAGTCAAGGATTGGCAGATAACGGGCGATTGGGCGGGGCAACATCGGAATATGTCCTGTCTGTCAGGCAAATGGAACCCGTGGCCGGAAGCGCGCTTCCGGCCATCGGTCGGTCATCGGTAGAAAGAATGCGGCCTAGGCGATATTCACTGCCTGCTGCCACAGGATCGAACTGCGGTTGCCTGTCCGGCAATAGGCCAGCACCTTGCCCTCGGCCCCTTTGAGCACATCGGCGAAGGCCGGAATTTCCGTTCCGGTCAGGCCCGCCGGCGACATGGGGATATAATGGGCCGCAAGCCCATGTTCCTTGCAGGCTGCCTCGATCTCGGCCCACGGCGTCTGATCAAAGCTTTCGCCGTCGGGACGGTTGCAAATCACCGTCTCGAAACCTTGTGCCGCAAATTCGGCCACGTCAGCGGTTGTGATCTGGCCGCAAACGGACACTTGATCGCTCAGTTGGGTCAGGGTCATTTCAACTCTCTCCTTCGCCCGCGATCAAAGCCCGTTCACCGGCACTTTAAGCATCGGCCGTCCGTCCTTGTCCGTGGGAATCTCACCTGCGCGCATATTCACCTGTAGCGACGGAATGATCAACTTCGGCATATCAAGCTGTGCATCACGCTCGGTGCGGAATTTCACGAACTCTTCCTTGGTTTTGCCGGCACCCACATGGATGTTGTGCTCTTTTTCTTCGGCCACCGTGGTCTCCCACTGGATGTCGCGCCCGTTCGGACCATAATCATGACACATGAACAGCCGTGTATCATCCGGCAGTGCCAGAACGCGCTGGATGCTGTCATAAAGGACACCCGCATCGCCGCCTGGGAAGTCCGCGCGCGCAGAGCCGCCATCAGGCATGAACAGCGTATCACCCACAAAGGCCGCGTCACCGATGACATGCGTCATACAGGCGGGTGTGTGGCCCGGCGTGTGGATTGCATAGGCTTTCAGATTGCCGATCTCGTAGGTATCGCCTTCGACAAACAACCGGTCGAACTGCGAACCGTCGCGCTGGAATTCCGTGCCCTCGTTGAACACTTTTCCAAACACGTCCTGCACGATCTTGATGTTTTCACCGACGCCGATCTTCCCGCCAAGCCGTTCCTGAATGTAGGGGGCGGCCGAGAGGTGATCCGCATGGACGTGGGTCTCAATCTGCCATTCGAGTTTGAGACCGTTGTCTTCGATGTATTTAATGATTTCGTCGGCGTTGTCATAGGTGATCCGGCCGGCCGCGTAGTCAATGTCCATCACGGAATCGATCACCGCGCAGGAATTGCTTTCCGGGTCTTTCACGACATAGCTGATCGTGTTGGTCGCCGGATCGAAGAACGCTTTGACGTCGGGGCGTTGTCTAGTCTCTGCCATTTTTGTCTCCATTTTCACGCCGGCCGGACCGGGACGCTTTCAAACATTTCGATTTTCTAATGTATGGGGTTGCGAGGATCGGATGTCAACACCATCGCCTGCAGATTTCTCTCAAATCACTTGCGCCTCTGGCTTCCGGGCAGCCCGACGCATATGAACGTTACGTCATACCTGAGGATACCATGAAACTGCTTTTCGATCTCCCTCCGAATCCGAGCCTTCAAATCGTTGGGCAAACCTCCCGATTTCCCGTTCGCCGGATCTTCTGCGTAGGCCGCAACTATGCCGCGCATGCCGCCGAGATGGGCAATGAGGTCGATCGCGAAGCCCCGTTCTATTTTACCAAGTCAGCTCATTCTATTGCGCCGAGCGGCGCTGAATTGCCCTACGCACTCGGGACATCCGATCTGCATCATGAAATGGAACTGGTTGTCGCCTTGGGCAAAGCAGGCACCCGCATCCCGCTTCAATCGGCGCATGAGCATATCTTTGGATACGGCGCCGGGCTGGATATGACCCGCCGTGACTTGCAGGCCGCGGCCAAGGAAAAGCGCCGTCCCTGGGCCACGGGAAAGGATTTCGACGCCTCCGCCATTCTCGCGCCGCTGGTACCTGCTGCGCTGTTGGAGCCAATTGGCCCGCGCCGGATCGCACTGTCGGTCAACGGCGATGTGCGGCAGGACGCGCAATTGTCAGACATGGTGTGGTCGGTGCCGGAGCTGATCGCGCATCTGTCCACGCTCTACACGCTCGCGCCGGGTGATCTGATCATGACCGGCACACCTGCCGGTGTCGGTCCCGTTGTCGCGGGTGATTTCATCGAGGGCCAGATTGACGGTCTGCCCCCCGTTTCCCTCAGACTGCTGCCTAGGTGATGACGTCCGGTGCGGCCCGCCCGGTCCGTGCCTTGATCCCCGCAAGAGCCTCCGCCGTCGCGATTACCTTAGAGAGCGCGTCTTGCGGGTCGCGCTGCATTTGGGTCGGATCCAGTTCCAAATGTTCGAGGTAGACCCGCAGCGTCGCGCCTTCTGTCCCGGTTCCCGACAGGCGGAAAACCACCCGTGCGCCATTGGTGAAACCGACGCGGATACCCTGCGCCGATGATGTGGAGCCATCCACCGGATCGAGATATTCAAACTCGTCTGCCATATCGACTGTCAGATCTCCGACCAACGTCCCAGCTAGGTCGGGGAGGGCCGCCCGAAGCGCATCCATCAGGCCGTTGGCCGCATCGGTATCAACGCCCTCGTAATCATGGCGTGAGTAGTAGTTCCGCCCGTAGGTCGCCCAATGCTCCGCCAGTATCTCGGCCACCGACAGTCGCCTTTCAGCCAGAATATTGAGCCACAGAAGCACAGCCCATAGCCCGTCCTTTTCGCGCACATGATCCGATCCCGTTCCTGCGCTCTCCTCGCCACAGAGCGTCGCACGGCCCGCGTCCAGCAGGTTGCCAAAAAATTTCCAGCCCGTCGGCGTCTCGAAATGTTCGATCCCAAGGGCATCCGCTACGCGATCAGCAGCGGCCGAGGTCGGCATGGATCGAGCGACCCCTGCCAGACCACGGCGGTAGGCAGGTGCCAAATGTGCATTGGCCGTCAAAACAGCAAGGCTATCGGAAGGCGTGACATAAGCAGCCCGTCCGACGATCATATTGCGGTCTCCGTCGCCATCCGAGGCAGCGCCGAAGTCAGGTGCATCCGACCCCATCATCAGCGTCATCAGCTCATGTGCCCAGATCGGGTTCGGATCGGGATGACCACCACCGAAATCGGGCAAGGGGGTCGCGTTGACCACCGAGCCTTTTGCCGCGCCCAATCGGTTCTCCAGTATTTCCGTTGCATAGGGACCGGTTACCGCATGCATCGCATCGAAGCGGAGCGTAAAGCCCTCCGCAAACAGGGCGCGAATGGCGCCGAAATCAAACAGCTCCTCCATCAGCGCGGCATACTCCGTCACCGGATCGACGACCTCGATGCTCATACCGCCGAGGCTCAGGCTTCCGACATCGCCGATATTGATATCGGTCGTTTCCATGATCCGGTATTCACGGATCGTCTGTGTACGGGCAAAGATTTTGTCTGTAACGCTTTCGGGCGCTGGCCCGCCATTCGGTCCGTTGTATTTCAGTCCGAAATCCTCGTCGATCCCGCCCGGATTATGACTGGCAGACAGGATGAGCCCGCCATCGGTCTTGTTCTTGCGGATCAGATGCGATGCGGCGGGGGTGGACAGGATGCCGTCCTTTCCCACGATCACTTTCGCCGCCCCGTTGGCCGCAGCCATTCTCAGGATCACCTGAATGGCGCGGTCATTGAAATAGCGCCCGTCACCACCGACAACCAGCGTCGCGCCGTCGATCCCCCCGATGCCGTCAAAAATCGCCTGAACATAGTTTTCTAGGAAATGCGGCCCCATAAACACTTTGGTTTTTTTCCTCAGGCCGCTGGTTCCGGGCTTTTGCCCCTCGATCGGCTGGGTCGCAATGGTCATCTGCTGCATCTGGTCCCCCTTGTGACAGATCACGCTCTGTCTTTCTCCTGAACAAATACTACCACGGAATTGGTGTGAATGCGCTTGCGCCCGTGTGCGGGTTTCGGCGTTGCATCAGGGCGTGCGGTGTCGATGTGGCGCATCCAGTGGTGGCCCTCCGCCGGTTCGGGAAGCGTCACATTGAACCGCCGCCCAGTATTGAACACCACAAACAGCGCACCCTCGCGTGGCGCATATTCCGGTGTGCCGGAGGCCATGCGCATCTCGACGGCCAGATGGCGCAGGTCGGTGTCGTTCCAGTCAGCATCGCCCATCGGCGTACCGTCAGCGCGGCGCCAGAACAGGTCCGGTTGCCCGTCCACCAGCCGTGGCCGTGCGTGCAAAAACCGCTTTTGTTTCAGGATCGGATGGGCCTTTCGGAAAGCGATCAAACGCTTGCAAAAAGCCAGAAACTCCGCATCCACGTCCTGCCAGTCGATCCAGCTGATCGCGTTGTCCTGGCAGTAGGCGTTGTTGTTCCCGCCCTGGGTATTTCCCAGCTCGTCCCCTGCGAGGATCATCGGTGTGCCCTGACTGAGCATCAGCGTCGCCATCATGTTGCGGCGGCGGCGCGCACGGTGGGCGTTGATCTCTGGGTCGTCGGTTGGCCCCTCGGCGCCACAATTATCCGAGTAGTTGTGACTGTGCCCGTCGCGATTGGCTTCGCCGTTGGCTTCGTTGTGCTTTTCATTGTAGCTGACCAGATCACGCAAGGTGAAACCGTCATGTGCGGTCAGGAAATTCACCGATGACGACGCAGGCCGCCCCGAATGGTCGAACCGCAGCGCCGAACCGGACACCCGCGTTGCAAGCTTGCGAACATGCCCCGCGTCGCCGCGCCAGAAGCGCCGGATCTGGTCTCGGAATTTGTCGTTCCATTCGGCGAACGGCGGTGGGAAAGCACCCAGCTGATAGCCCCCCGGACCGATGTCCCAAGGCTCCGCAATCAGCTTCACGCGGCTCAAAACAGGGTCTTGCCGGATCGCCGCAAGGAAAGGCGCATTCGGATCGAACCCGTCGCTCCGCCGCCCTAGAGTGGTCGCGAGGTCAAAGCGGAACCCGTCCACATGCATCTCCTCGACCCAGAAGCGCAAAGAGTCTAGAACCATCCGCATCACCATCGGATGTTCGAGGTTGAGCGTATTTCCTGTCCCGGTGTCATCGATGTAGTAGCGTTTCGACTCAGCCAGCCGATAATAGCTCGCATTATCCAGACCGCGGAACGACAGTGTCGGCCCCATCTGGTTTCCCTCGGAAGTGTGGTTATAGACCACGTCAAGGATCACTTCGATGCCCGCCGCATGCAGGCGTGACACCATGAACTGAAATTCCGACAGCTCCTGCCGCGCAGTCATGTAGCGCGGATCAGGGGCAAAAAACCCGTGGGTCATATACCCCCAGTAATTCGTCAGCCCTTTGTCCAGCAGGAAACCCTCGTTGAGGAATGCCTGCACCGGCAACAGCTCCAGCGATGTGATCCCCAGCCCGACCAGATGCTCAATCATCGGATCCGACGCCAGCGCAAGGAACGTCCCCGGCTCGGTCACATCCCGCCGCATCGCGGTCAGCCCTTTCACATGCCCTTCATACAGCACGGTGTCGCACCACTGTACCGCAGGAGGATGGTCGTCGCCCCATCGGTAACTCGTGTCCGCCACAATGCTCCGCGGGGCAAATCCGGCCGAGTCGCGGGTCGAAAACGTCAGATCGCCATGCGCGGAATTCGTATCATATCCGAACAGCGCTGGATGCCAGTCGGGGTGGCCGGACAGTTTCTTTGTATAGGGGTCGATCAGCAACTTATGCGGGTTGAACCGGTGGCCCTCGTCGGGCCGGTAGGGGCCGTGGGCGCGATAGCCGTACTCTTGACCGGGTCGCAGGCCCGGCACATAGCCGTGCCAGATATCACCATCCCGCTCGGGCAGGTCGATCAGCAGATTTTCGCGACCGTCCTGATCAAAAAGGCACAGGGTAATTCGCGTCGCATTTGCCGAGAAAACCGCGAAATTCACCCCGTCCCCGTCAAAGGTTGCCCCCAGAGGATACGGGCGTCCGGCTGTGATCGCCACGTTGCCTGCCATTATCTACCCAGTACCTCGGAATAAAGCGCGGCATAGGCAGACGCTGACTGATCCCAGCCGACAGGGTGTTTCATCCCGTTTTTCTGTAATTGCCGCCAGCGGGCAGGGTCGGCATGGAGATCGCACAGATCATCCAGCGCCACACGCAGGGCATCTGCGGTGACAGGGGCAAACTGCACACCCGTCGCGACACCGCGGGCAAGTGCGGCAGGCGAGGCATTGATCACCGTATCGGCCAGCCCGCCGGTCAGCGCTACCAGCGGCACCGTTCCATAGCGTAGCCCGTAGAGCTGCGTCAGGCCGCATGGCTCAAAGCGTGAGGGCACGAGGATCGCGTCGCCGCCTGCCATCATCCGGTGCGAGAGGGCTTCGTCATAGCCAATATGAACGGCAACATTAGGATCGCGCGTCGCCGCGCGAAACGCCGCTTCGAGGCTTGGCTCGCCGCTTCCCAAAAGCGCCAGTTGCCCGCCACGCTCCAACAGCGTCGGCAGGGCTTGCAGCAAAAGGTCCAGCCCTTTCTGCTCTGTCAAGCGTGAGACGACCACACAGAGCGGCCCTTCGGCGGCGGGCAAGCCCAGTTCGGCGCGGAGCGCGGCCGTGTTGGCTGGCTTTCCTTTTAGTGTTTTATAGGGCGTGATGAGCGGGTCGGCCTCCGGGTTCCAGATGGTGTCGTCGATCCCGTTGAGGATCCCGCGCAGCACATCCCGCCGCGCCCGCATTACCCCGTCCAACCCCATGCCAAACTCGGGGCGCATCAGTTCGGCCGCATAGGTCTTTGAAACGGTCGTCAAACGGTCCGCGCGCATCAGTCCCGCCTTCAGTGCCGAGACCTTGCCCCAATATTCGTAGCCATCCGGCGTGAAACGCAGAGGGTCCAGCCCCAAATCGGCAATCTTCTCGGCGCCGGCCAATCCGTGAAAGGCGATGTTGTGAATGGTCAGGACTGTCGCGGGCCGTCCGTCGTCGGGCAGGTATTCCATCATCAGCCCCGCTTGCCAGTCATGCCCGTGCAGAACGTCAGGCACCCAGCCGTCCGCTCCAGCTGTGCCGATGTCCGAAGCGACCTTGCTCAGCGCCGCAAATCTCTCGGGATTGTCCGGCCAGTCCTTGCCATCCGGCCCCAAATAGATGCTGCCGGGGCGTTCATAAAGATGCGCCGCCTTGATCACCAAGAGATCAAGCCCTCCCGCCTTGGCCGCCAATACCGTTGCCGAACCGCCGAAAAGGTCGTCGTACTCTGCAATCGTCTCGGCCTTGCCAAGCGCCTCCAGTACCGCCGGATAGCCGGGCAACAAAGTGCGCATCTCCACACCGTTCGCAGCGATTGCGGCGGGCAGGGCGCCCACCACATCGGCCAAACCGCCGGTCTTGACCAACGGCGCACATTCAGAGGCAACGGATAAGACACGGATCATGATGCGGCGGCTCTCCTGTCCAGCATGTCTTGGGTGATCAGCGTCGTGCCTTTTTCGGTGACGCGGAACCACTTTGCATCTTCTTCCGGATCCTCGCCGACTACCAGCCCCTCGGGAATGATCACCCCACGATCAATCACCACTTTGCGCAACCGCGCGCTACGATTGACCGTCACATAGGGCAGCACCACCGCATGATCGAGCACCGCGTATGAGTTCGTATGCACCTCCGTGAACAGCAGCGAATTGCGCACCACCGTGCCTGAGATGATGCACCCGCCCGAAACCATCGACGATATCGCCATCCCCCGCCGGTCTTTTTCGTCATGGATGAATTTCGCGGGCGGCACGCTCTCTGAATAGGTCCAGATCGGCCATTCCGGATCCCATAGGTTCAGTTCCGGCGTAAAATCGGTGAGGTCGATATTCGCCTCCCAAAACGCATCCACCGTGCCCACGTCCTTCCAATAGGCAGGCGCTCCCTTCGAGCGCACACAGCTTTCGTCGAAACGATGCGCCATCGCCTTACCGTTCTTGACGATCTCTGGGATCAGGTCATTGCCGAAATCATGGGTTGAATTCGGATCGTCGCGGTCCTTCAAAAGCAGTTCGCGCAGGAATTTCCAGTTGAAAACATAAATCCCCATCGAAGCTAGCGCCAAATTCGGGTCTTCCGGCGTCGCCGGTGGATCAGCCGGTTTTTCAAGGAACGATGTGATCTGCCCGCTGGCATCAGTCGCCATCACGCCAAAGGCGGTGGCATCCATACGCGGCACCGTCAGGCAGCCGATGGTCACGTCCGCCTGCGTTTCCACATGCTGACGCAGCATGATCTCGTAATCCATCTTGTAGATGTGATCGCCTGCCAGAATGATCACATAATCAATGCCATAGCTGTCCACGATGTCGATGTTCTGCGTCACCGCGTCCGCCGTGCCCTGATACCATGACTGGTCATCATTGCGCTGCGATGCCGGTAGAATATCCAGAAATTCGTTCCGCTCGGCCCGAAAGAAGTTCCACCCCCGCTGGCAGTGCCGGATCAGGCTGTGCGCCTTGTATTGCGTGGCAATCGCCATCTTCCGGATGCCGGAATTCATCGCGTTCGACAGCGCAAAGTCGATGATCCGTGTCTTTCCACCAAAATAGACTGCCGGTTTCACGCGCCTGTCAGTCAGCTCCTTTAACCGGCTGCCGCGCCCCCCCGCCAGCACAAACGCCATCGACCGGTTCGTCAGTCTGCGATTTTCAACCATTCCCTTGTCCTCCCAAGTCCCCTTTATGCGCCACCTTGAACATCACCACGCTCAACGGCGGCAGCGTCACCTCAATTGAATTGTCCCGCCCATGGGCAGGCGTGTGGGTGCTGTCCACACCGCCCAGATTGCCACGGTTTCCCCCGCCGTAATGTCCGGCATCCGTGTTCAGGATTTCCTCCCAATGGCCTGCGTAGGGCACGCCAAAGCGCATCCCCGTCCGCTCGACCGGCGTGAAATTGCACAGCACCATCACCGGCGCATCGCCTTTGTCGCCATAGCGCAGGAAGGCATAGACCGACTGCGCCGCATCATTGGCTTCCACCCACTCGAACCCGTCCGCCTCGCAGTCCTTGCGATAGAGCGCAGGCGTGGTCGCGTAGATCCGGTTCAGGTCGCGTACCAGATCCTGCACCCCTTTGTGGGGCGGCCGTTCTGCGGCATCCCAGTTCAGGTCGTCCGCATGGTTCCATTCCTCCGGCTGGGCAAATTCGCAGCCCATGAACAGCAGCTTCTTCCCCGGATGCCCCCACATAAACGCGTAATAGGCACGCAAATTGGCGAATTTTTCCCAGTCCGAGCCTGGCATCTTCTCCAGCATCGAGCCTTTGCCATGCACCACTTCGTCATGGCTGATCGGCAGCACGAAATTCTCGCTGAATGCATAATGCAGTCCAAATGTCAGCTGGTGGTGGTGATGCTGACGGTAAATCGGATCACGCTGGATGTAATCGAGCGTGTCGTTCATCCAGCCCATGTTCCATTTGTAGCCAAAGCCCAAACCCCCTGCATCCACAGGGGCCGACACCATGGGGAAGGAGGTCGATTCCTCCGCCACTGTCATGATGCCCTCTTGCGCAGCATAGGCGGCGCTGTTCATCCGCTTGAGGAAATTGATCGCTTCAAGGTTCTCCCGCCCGCCGTGTTCGTTGGGGATCCATTCGCCCTCCGAACGGCTGTAGTCGCGATAGAGCATCGAGGCCACCGCATCCACGCGCAGCCCGTCGATATGGTATTCTTCCAGCCAGTAAACCGCGTTGGCGATGAGGAAGTTGGCAACCTCAGTGCGGCCATAATTATAGATCAGGGTGTTCCAGTCCTGATGAAACCCCTCTTTAGGGTCGGCATGTTCATAGAGATGCGACCCGTCAAACTGCGCCAGCCCGTGTACATCCGTCGGGAAATGCCCCGGCACCCAGTCCAGCAGAATGCCCACCCCCGCCTGATGCGCGGCATCCACCAGATCGCGGAATTCATGCGGCGGCCCGAAGCGCGTCGTGGGCGCATAGAGGCCAACCGGCTGATAGCCCCAGCTCCCATCGAACGGGAATTCCGACACCGGCAGGAGCTCTATGTGGGTAAAGCCCATGTCCTTCACATAGGCGATCAACTCCTCTGCCGCCTCACGGTAAGAGAGCGGGCGTCCGCCGTCCTCCCAGCGCCGCTTCCAGCTTCCCAGATGCACCTCATAGATGGAAATGGGGGCCGTGCGGCTGTTGGCTTTTCCGCGCTTCCTAATCCAGTCGGCGTCCTTCCAGCCATAGCCGCCGATATCTCTGATCACGCTGGCAGTTTCCGGCGGATGTTGCGCACCAAAGCCCATAGGGTCGGCTTTTTGGGGCAGAGCCTCACCATGCTCGCCGATCAGATCGTATTTGTAGCACTGTCCGTCTGCTGCTCCGGGGATAAACAGCTCCCAGACGCCCGAGCTGCCTCTGGGCCGCATTGGATGCCGACGCGCGTCCCAATGATTGAAATCCCCGATAACCGAGACCTGCTGCGCGTTCGGCGCCCAGACGGCAAAATGCGTTCCTTTGACCTTCTTGATTGTTGTGACATGCGCCCCAAGCGCCTCCCACAGCCGTAAATGCGTACCTTCTCCCATGAGGTGCAGGTCCATGTCTCCCAAGGTTGGTTGGAAGCGATAGGCGTCCTCGTATTCCCATTCGGATTCGGCGTTGCGTCCGCATAGCCGGTAGGCTCTCCCGGCCGGGATTTTGCCGCAAAAAACCGATCCCGCGACATGGTATAGGGGGTAGCGTTTACTGCCCACCCGCGCGTCCATTTCGTCCGCACCCGGATCAATTGCGGTCACCCATGTCGCCCGCCCGAATTTTCGCGCGCCAAGGACATCTTGTGGCGCGGGGTGTGTCCGGTCCGTCAGTTGCCAGGCGACGGTTTCGTCAATTGGAAGCGTATCATCTGGCACTGTTTTTTCTCACTCCTGCTGGACACGGCCCACAGCCAAAAGGTGTGTTAGCGTTAACATTTGCCCGCAGATGCACCATCGACCCTCCCGACGTCAAGTTAAAGCTGGTGGTGAATGACGGGGTTGCACAGCGCGCAAGGGGGCAATGTGCGCTTGCGCCGACCCGTCGCTTTCATTTTGGCGGTGTTTCTTCATCCCGTCCTCCGCGTTTCTTCAGTGAAACGCGGGTCAGGGCAAAAAGAAAGCATTAATTCAGCTGGGTCCGAACGCGCGGATCACCTGTTCGGCTGTCACTGCCATTGCCGCCTCTGCTTGTGAGAGAATGCGGATACGGTCAAAAACGGCCGGATCGTCAGTCAGCGTTTGCCTCAGGCTCGCGCCAAATGTCTGGCGCAGTTCGGTGCCGATATTGAATTTGGCGACTGCCGTTTCCCGCGCCAGCGCAACCCTGTCGGCCTCCGATACGCCAGAGCCGCCATGGATCACCAAGGGCACATCCGGTGCCGCTGATTGAATGGCGTCCAAACGCGCGCGGTCTATCACCGCCGCCGCCTCCTGTTGCAGATGCACATTGCCCACACTGATCGCCATGGCGTCAACGCGGGTTTCCCGCGCAAAACGGCCAGCTTCTTCTGGTTCGGTGCCATGGCTTTCCTCGCCCGCATCATATCCGACAAAGCCGATCTCGCCCTCGCAACTGGCCCCTGCGCGGTGCGCCATTTCTACCGCCTGCGCGGTCTGCGCGATGTTTTCCTCCAACGGCAAACGCGACCCGTCATACATAACCGAGGAAAACCCGCTCTCCAGCGCGATCCGGCATTCTTCCAGCGTCTTGCCATGATCCAGCAAGCTCACCACCGGCACTGATGCCCCTTCCGCCAGATGCCGGAACATCGCGCCGAGCAGGGGCAGGGGTGTATTCGCGCGGCAACCAGGCCCCGCTTGCAGGATCACCGGCATTCCGGCGTTTTCGGCGGCGGTGATATAGGCGCGGGCATCTTCCCAGCCCAGCACCACCAGTCCGCCCACCGCATAGCCCTCGCGCATCGCGGGGCGCAGCACCTCTGCAAGCGTCGCAACCGTCATTTGAACTTCGCCACCATGTCCTTAATGCCGGGGATGGTTTCCACCTGATAGGCATGGGTCGGCTGGAAATACTGCACGAGGCTGCGCTGCGAGAGGCCACCCAGTATCGTGAAGTAATACATCTCATAGCCGGGCAGGGCGCAGCAGGGGTGATAGCCCTTGTCGATCACAAAGGTCGAGCCGTCGACGATGTGATAAGCCTCGCCAACCGCGCCGTCCTCGCGTTGAAGCATCTGCATCCCCGATCCATGATTAGGCCGGAACCGGAAGTTGTAGGTTTCATCATGGCGCGTCTCGTCTGGCAGCCGGTCGGTGTCGTGCTTGTGGCTCGGAAAGCCGGACCAGCCCCCTTGCCCCACGGTGAACAGCTCGCTCACCAACAGGCGCCCGACTTTGCCGTGCTGCTTTTGCCCAAGGATATGCTTGATCTTGCGATGCGTCTTGGTGTCGTCCGATCCGTATTGCACCAGATCAATCTCATCGGGCCGCACGGTGAACGGGTCCAGCACCTCGTCATATTTTGCGCCCGCAACGAAGACCTCAGCACTGTCCGAGACACACACCATTGTTACCTTCGCGCCCGAAGGCACATAGGTCCCTTCCGGCTCCCCGTCCCAGACATCGACGCCGCGATTGCCGAGCGCTTTGACCTCATACCCTTCCACATCAAGGTCGACTGTCCCCGTCGCAGGGGCGACACAGGTTTCATAGCCCGGCACCTGATAGGTGAAGGCCTGCCCCTTCGTCAGTTTGACAATGTTGAAGTAGTTAAGCGGCACCCGCGCATCGCCCGTGTCCACGATGGGTTTGTTTTGGTTGTCATAGGGGGGGATATGCATGTCAGCTCCTTTGCGCGATGAACGCATCCAGTTCTTCAGGGGAGGGCAGGGCGATCGCACAGCCCGGACGGGTGACGACGACCGCCGCCGCTGCCGCGCCGCGCCGCACCGCATCATCAAGAGGCACACCGGCAACCAATGCCGCCAGCATCGTGCCGAGGAAGGCATCGCCTGCCCCTACGGGTTTGAGCGTCTCCACGGCAAAGACGGGCGTCTCAATCTGCGCGTCGCCCTGGAGCGTAATCGCACCACGTTCGCCCATCTTGTAGATTACGAGCCGCCCCTCAGCGGCCAGTTCCTGCGCTTTGGCAAAGCCCTTGTCATAGGCTCCGGCCATAAAGCCGAATTCGTCATCATTGCCCACGATCACGTCACTGGCAGCTGCGGCCTGGCTCAGCACGCGGGCCGCTTCTTCTGCGCTGGGCCAGCTATAGGGCCGGTAATCCACATCCAGAATACACAGACATCCGGCAGCCCGTGCGCGCTCAAAGCCGCTAAGCGCCGCGCTCCGCGCAGGCTCCGCCGCCAACACTGTTCCTGCCGTGACCATACCGCCGAACCGGTTGAAATCGACGGCATCCACATCGGCTGCCGCCATCTCGAAATCGGCAGCCCCGTTTCGGTAAACGACCGTTTCGTGACCCAGGAGCACGCTTTCAGAGAGCGCCAGTGTATTGCGGGCCTCTCCGCCAACGGTGCGCACATGCTCCGTGCCGATGCCGCGCCGCGTCAGTTCCTTGCGGGTAAATCGCCCCACAGCATCGTCCGAAACACAACTCAGCATCGCCGTCTCCACACCGCCCAATGCAAGCGCTGCCGCGATATTCCCTGCCGATCCGCCCAATCCGGCCGTGAAGCTTGTCGCATCCTCGATCTTTGTCCCGGCGGGGGCAGGGTAGAGGTCCAGCCCCGCGCGCCCCATCACGAGGATCGCGCGGCCGCGCAGCCTGTCGCTGACTTCCGTCACGCGTCTCTCCTTTTGCATTGACGACTCTGTTGGAATAACGATACCTGAATTGCAACCGGTTTCAATACATCTGGGAGGAGAAAATGGCGGACATCGGAATTGGCATCATCGGCGGCGGTTACATGGGCAAGGCGCATTCCGTGGCGATGGCAGCCGTCGCGACAGTTTTCGACACACCCCTGCGCCCGCGCCTTGAGATGATCGCCGCCACCAGTGCTCAATCAGCCGAAAGGTACCGTCAGGCTTACGGCTTTAAACGCGGTACCGCCGATTGGCGTGAACTTGTCGCAGATCCGGCAGTCGAGGCCGTGGTGATCGCCAGCCCGCAGGCCACCCACCGCGAAATTGCGCTCGCTGCGATTGAGAACGGCAAACACGTCCTCTGTGAAAAACCCTTGGGCGAAAGCCTTGATGACAGCGCCGCAATGGTCGCCGCCGCCGAGAAAGCAGGCGTCGCCAATATGGTTGGCTTCAACTACATTCGAACGCCGGCCTCCCAATATGCCCGAAAATTGATCGCTGACGGGGTGATTGGCGATGTTACGTGGTTCCGTGGAGAGCATTCCGAGGATTTCCTTGCCGATCCCGCCGCCCCCGCCAACTGGCGCACCGAGACAGAGGCCGCAGGATGCTTGGGCGATCTCGCGCCCCATATGGTCAACGGCGCCCGCGCGCTCCTCGGCCCGATTGCCGAGGTGATGGCCGACCGCAAGACAGTCCATGCGCAACGCGGCGGTGTCGCGGTGAAGAACGACGATCAGGCGCAGATGCTTGTGAATTTCGAGAGCGGAGTGCAGGGTCATCTTTATTTCAGCCGCACCCATCATGGCCGTAAAATGGGCTATATCTACGAGGTTGTCGGCACCAAGGGCGCGCTGCGTTTCAATCAGGAGGATCAGAACGCGCTCGAGCTTTACCTTGCCGACGGGCCGGAGGCCGAGCGCGGCTACCGCAAGATCCTGACCGGCCCCGCACACCCCGACTACGCGCCATTCTGTCAGGGGCCAGGTCACGGCACCGGCTACAATGACACCATCATCATCGAAGCCAAAGACTTCCTCACGGCGATCCATACCGGCGAACCGGTCTGGCCGACCTTCCGTGAGGGGCACGAGGTCAATCGCATTCTTGCCGCCGCCCGCGCATCAGAGAGCGGGCGTCGGTGGGTCAACGTTTCTGAAATCTGAGGGATCAAAATGAAGAAACTCAAATGGGGCATGATCGGCGGCGGCGAAGGCAGCCAGATCGGTCCGGCACACCGTCTGGGCGCAGGTCTGGACGGCTATTTTTCCTTTGAAGCCGGTGCTTTGGACGCCAATCCTGAAGCAGGCCGCGCCTATGCACAGCGGCTCGGCATTTCCGCTGACCGCGCCTATGGCGACTGGCGCGAAATGCTCGAAGGCGAGCGCAACCGCGACGACCGGATTGATCTGGTGACGGTCGCCACCCCCAATGCCACGCATTTCGAAATCACCAAGGCGTTCCTTGAGGCCGGCTTCCACGTCTTGTGCGAAAAGCCGATGACCATGACCGTCGAGGAAGGCGAGGAAATCGTCCGCATTTCCCGCGCAACGGGGCGTATCTGCGCGGTCAACTACGGCTACAGCGGCTACTCGCTGGTTCGGCACATGCGGGCGATGGTGGCGCGCGGTGATCTGGGCGATATTCGCATGGTCATGGCGGAGTTCTCACACGGCCATCACGCCAATGCCGCTGACATGGATAACCCCCGCGTCCGCTGGCGCTATGATCCCGCTCAGGCGGGCGTCTCCGCCCAGTTCGCCGATTGCGGTATTCACGCCTTGCACATGGCAAGTTTTGTTTTAGGACAAGAGGTTACAACGCTTTCTTCAGACTTCGTTGCCACCATCGAAGGACGCACGCTTGAAGACGATGCCATGGTCAATCTGCGCTTCGACGGCGGCGCGGCAGGGCGTTTGTGGACCTCCTCCATCGCTGTGGGCCGTATGCACGGCCTGACCTTGCAGGTTTTCGGCTCTAAGGGCGGCGTTCGCTGGGCGCAGGAGCAGCCCAACCAACTGATCTGGACCCCGGTTGCGGGCCGAAACCAGATCATCGAACGCGGCGAGGCGGGGCTCTCACCCGAGGCCGACCGCGCCAGCCGTGTCACGATGGGTCATGCTGAGGGTATGCCTCTTGCTTTTGCAAATATTTACAGTGACTTGGCAGAAGCTATTCATGCGGAAAAAGAGGGCCGTGAAATGGACCCTGCCGCCAATCTCTTCCCCAAGGCAGAGGACGGCCTGCGCTCCATGGCGGCGGTTCACGCAGCGGTGGACAGCTCCAAGAAACAAGGCGCGTGGGTCGATGCCCGCCCGCCGATGTTCCGCTGACTATTACTGAACGGGCGGCCTCAGCGTCGCCCGCTCGACCACTTCGCAGCTGAAAAGCCGCGCTTCGGGTGGCCGCTCCGGATCGTCCAGCAGCAGCCCTAGTTGAGCGATAGCCGCCTCCACGATCTGTTTCACCGGTTGCCGGATCGTCGTCAGGTCGATGCCGTTCCAGCCCGCCATTTCCATATCGTTCACCCCAAGAAGGCCAATATCCTCCGGCACGCGCAAACCGCTGTCCCTAAGTGCCGAGAGCGCGCCAATCGAGATCACATCATCACCGCAAAAATACGCTTCCGCCGGTGTGTGCTGTAACAGTGACAGCATCGCCGCCCGCCCCGCCGCAAAGCTGTAGCTGCGCGCATGCGTGGCCGTGACCTGCATGCCCTGCGCCTGTGCTTCCTGCGCGAAACCTTGCAGGCGGTCTTGGGTGGAGGTGGCGCTATCCGGCCCGCCCAAGAAACCCACCTTGCTGTAGCCACGCGCCTTCATCTCCCGCGCCGCCAGCCTGCCTGCCGCGACGTTGTTGATCCCCACCACATGCACATCGGGGTTGTCGCTGGCGCGGGCAAAGCAGTGCAGCACCGGCACGCCCGCGACCCGAAATGCCGTTGCGAATGAAGTCGGCAGCGTTGAGGACGCGACGATCACCGCGTCCACCGAATACTGCCGTAACATCCGCAGCGATTGCTCCGGGTCGGTCTCGTCCGTGAGGTTGACCAAGAGCGGCCGCAGTCCGGCCTCTTGCAGCCCACGGGTGAACAGGTCGAACACTTCGAGGAAGAACGGGTTCTTGAAGTTGTTTGAGATCAATCCGATCAGCTTTGTCCGCCCCGTGGTCAGCGAGGATGCCAGCGCATTGGGTTGATAGCCCAAGGCTTCTGCCGCCTTCATCACCTTGGCGCGGGTCTTGGGTGAAACGGAGGCTCCTTCGGTGAAGGTCCGCGACACCGCAGAGCGCGACACGCCCGCTTTCTCCGCCACTTCCTTCAATGTCACCCGCATGAAAAAGGCTCCCCATTTGCACGGAGAGCCTCTCATATTGCACAAAAAAGTGCAATCGGTTGCAGGTGTTTCTACCCCCGCATCAACCCGCCATTCGCGTCATAGAGCGGGCCAGCCAGAACCTCGGCATCATACATCTCACCGAGGATTTCCACCTGTAGCTTCGTCCCTGCCTCGGCATGTTCCGCCGCGACATAACCCATCGCCATGGATTTCCCGACCCTGTGCGCATAGCCGCCGGAGGAAACATAGCCCACTGCCGCGCCATCCTTCAGGATCGCTTCATCGGCGGATACGTCGATGCCTTCCACGTCGATGGTCAGCGTCACCAGCTTGCGGGCAGGGCCTTCCGCGCGGAAGGCTTCAGTGGCTTCCTTGCCGACGAAATCCTTCTTCCAGTTGATGAACGCATCCATACCGCTCTCAACGGCGTTGAAGTCGGGGCGGAATTCCAGCGTCCACGCGCCCCAGCATTTCTCCAGCCGCATCGACATCAGCGCCCGCGCCCCATACCAGCGGTAGCCCAGATCGGTGCCTGCTTCCTCGATCGCCTCTGCCAGCCGCAGCAGGTATTGCGGCTTGCAGTAGATCTCGTAGCCCAATTCACCAGAGAAGCTGATCCGGTTCAGGATCACCGGCACGCCTGCCACGAATGTCTGCCGCAGATCGCGGAACTTGAACGCCTCGGCAGAGACATCCTCCCGTATCAGCCGTTGCAGCAGCGCCCGCGATTTCGGGCCAGAGAGCGCAATCCCGTGCCAATCATCGCTGACGTTCCGATAGTGCACATCATCTGGCAGGTCTTTTTCAAACCACCGTCGATGCGCCTCCTGCATCGCGCCAGAGCCAAAGAGGATGAAATGATCCTCAGCCAAGCAAGCCACTGTCAGATCACCATAGAGCCGCCCCTTCGGGGTGAGCATCGGCGTCAGGGTCAGCCGCCCGGGTTTCGGCACATAGCCCGCCAGCGTCCGGTCCAGATAGGCCCGTGCGCCCGCGCCTTTGAACTCGTGCTTGGCAAAGTTGGCGATCTCGATCCCGCCCACCGCTTCCTGCACCGCCTTCACCTCGCGTGCTACATAGTCGTGGCTGCGGTTGCGCTCAAAGGTCGGCTCCTCGTGCGCATCCTCCGGCCCGTCGGCAAACCACAGCGCGTTTTCGAGGCCAAAGCCCTGACCCATGCGCGCGCCTTTCGCCACCAGCCGATCATAAAGCGCGGTGGTTTTCTGCATCCGGCCCTTGGGTAGCGTTTCATTGGGGAAGGTCATGACAAAACGGCGCTCATAGTTTTCGGAGGATTTCACCGTCCCCCAATCCGGCGTCGCAAACTCGCCAAAGCGGGCCACATCCATCGCCCAGACGTCAATCGACGGTTCACCGTCGATCATCCATTCCGCCATGGTCAGGCCCACGCCGCCGCCTTGGCAGAAGCCCGCCATCACACCCACCGCGACCCAGTAATTCCGCATCCCCGGAACGGGGCCGATCATCGGGTTTCCGTCTGGGCCGAATGTGAACGGCCCGTTGATCATATCCTTGATCCCCGCCTCACCAATTGTCGGGATGCGCTCAAAGGACATCTCCAACCGGTCCGCGATCCGGTCCAGATCGGGTTGTAGCAACTCATGGCCGAAATCCCAAGGCGTGCCATCCACCTTCCACGGCGTGGATTTTGGCTCATAGGTGCCCAGCAGCATCCCCTGCCGCTCCTGCCGGAAGTAGATATTGGCCTCGTAATCAATGCCAGCGGGCAGGCGGCCTGCCTCACCCATGCTTTCCATTCGCTCCTTGATCAACGGGATCGCCTCGGTGATCAGGTAATGATGCTCCATCGGCTGCACCGGCAGGTGAATGCCCGACATATGGCCGACCTCGCGCGCCCACAGCCCGCCGCAGTTCACCACCTGCTCGGCATTGATCACACCCTTTGGCGTGGTCAGATCCCACGATCCGTCCGGCCGCTGGGTCATCGCCGTGACGCCACAATGGGTGAAATATTGCGCCCCGTGGACGCGCGCTGACTTGGCAAAGGCATAGGTCGCGCCGGACGGGTCCAGATCGCCGTCCTGATCATCCCACAACGCGGCATAATAGTGCTTCGGGTCGATCAGCGGGTGCCGTTCAGCCAGTTCCTTGGGGCTGATGAATTCCTGATTGAGCCCCATATACCGCGCTTTTGAGCGTTCGCGCTTGAGGTAGTCATACCATTCCTTGGTCGAGGCCGCATAAAAACCGCCCGTCATATGCAGGCCGACGGAATGGCCCGATGTCTCCTCGATCTCTTTGTATAGGTCGATCGTATAGCCTTGTAGGCGGCTGATGTTTGGGTCGGAGCTGATCGTGTGAATCTGCCCCGCCGCGTGCCAGCTAGAGCCGGATGTCAGCTCGTCGCGCTCCAGCAGCACCACATCCTTCCAGCCGAACTTCGCCAGATGGAACAGGATCGAACAGCCTACCACGCCGCCTCCGATCACCACGACCTTCGCGTGGGAGGGCAGCGCCTTGCCGCCAGTTTCGACTTCTTTTTGTATCTCGGGCATCTTCTTCTCCCTCTTTGGGTTTCCGGCCTAGTACCAGGCTTCGGGGATCTCTTCCTTGCGCTTGGCAACAAATGCTGCCAGCGCGTCCTTGATCGCGGGGTCGATGGGCGGGGCTTCATAGCCCGCCAGCATATCCTTCCAGCGCATGTTCGCCCGCATCCGCATATCGGCGCTTCCGCCGTCCTCCCAGCTTTCCACGTTTTCGCTGTCGCTCAGCTTCGGTTCATAGAAAGCCGTTTGATAATTGCGCATGGTATGAGCCGAGCCAAGGAAATGCCCGCCCGGGGCCACTTCGTCATAGGCATCACGCGCCATCGCCTCGTCGCTGCAATCGAGGCCTTGCGCCAGCACCTTCTGGTAGCTGCCTAGCCTGTCCGCATCCATGATCAGCTTTTCATATCCGGTGCAGAGCCCCCCCTCCAGCCAGCCCGCTGCATGCAGTACGAAATTCGCGCCCGCCAGCATGGTCGAATGCATCGAATCCGCGCTTTCATAGGCGGCCTGCGCATCCTCGATCTTTGAGGCGGTCAGTGACCCGCCGCAGCGCAAGGGCAGGCCCACCCGACGTGCGAGCTGCCCGATCGCGTAGTTCGAGACCACCGGTTCCGGCATTCCGAATGTCGGCGCCCCCGATTTCAGCGACATGGACGACAGGAAGTTCCCGAGCACAAACGGCGCGCCGGGTCGCACCAATTGTGCGAACGCACAGCAGATCATCGCTTCCGCCATCGCCTGCGCTACGCTCGCGGCGGTGGATACCGGCCCCATCGCGCCCGAGAGGATGAACGGCACCACCACGATCCCCTGACCCCGCCCGCAATAGGCGCGGATCGCCTGCGTCACCACCTTATCCACCAACAGGGGGGAGTTGGTGTTGACGTTCCCCATGATCACACAGCGGTCCTCGAACCCCTCCGATCCGTGCAGGATTTCCGCCATCGCCACGCTGTCCTCTGCGCGGCTCATTTCCGTGATCGCGCCCAGATGCGGCTTGTCCGAGCACGTCATATGCAGGAACAGCATGTCCAGATGCCTGTGGCTCACCGGCACATCACACGGCTCGACGATCACAAGCCCTGTGTGATGCAGGTTGGGGTGCAGGTAGGCGAGCTTTATCAGGTTTTCGAGGTCCGCCATCGTTCCATAGCGACGGCCATTTTCCAGATCGCGCACGAAGGGCGCGCCGTAAATCGGCGCAAACACCTGATTTCCGTCCCCGATGACGACACTGCGCTCAGGGTTGCGGGCATGTTGGGTGAAATGGCTCGGCGCTTTGGCGCAAAGTGCACGCACCCATTGCGCATCCGCGCGGATCCGGTCGCCATCCGGCATGATCCCCGCTTTGCGCCAAATTTCCAGCGCTTCAGGGTCGTCACGGAAGGCGATCCCGACATTTTCCAAAATCCAGTCGACCTGCCGCTCCAGTTTCTCCACCTGTTCCGCATCAAGCGCGTCGAAGTATGGCAAGACCCGCCGGATATGCGGCGAGGACATGCTACCGTTTTGGGTTGCGGAGCGATCTCTGATCGGGCGGGCGCGTCGGGCCATGGCAGTCATCCTGAAAAATCTCGCGCGATGGTAGCGTGGCCTTGCGGTTCTGTGACGCTTGAAAATTCCGATGATTAGGATAATCCTGAGTTATGCAAGAGCTCTGGAAAATCCTGCCGTCACCGCGCCATCTCAGCGTATTCGAAGCCGCCGGTCGGCTTGGCTCCTTTACTGCTGCCGCGCAGGAGCTGAACGTCCAGCAGCCCGCCGTGAGCGCCGCGATCCGTCAGTTGGAAGAGGCGATGGGCGTTCTTCTGTTCAATCGAACGCATCGCAAAGTCACGCTGACCGATGCAGGTCGTCGCCTCCATGTCGATGTCACCCGCGCGTTCGAGGATGTGCTCCGCTCCGTGCGGCAGGTCCGGCAATATGGGCGCAGCGATCACGTCACGCTCAATGCCTCCTCCGCTTTTGCATACTACTGGATGATGCCACGCTTGCAGGAATTGCACCATGATCACCCCCAGATCGACCTGCGCCTTCAGTCCAGCGATCACGAACCAGACATCGACAGCGAAAACATCAGCCTTGCGGTGCGGCGCGGGCAGGGGGATTGGCCCGATGTACACGCCGCCAAGATCGCCGATGAGGTGATCTTTCCCATCGCCAGCCCGCTTGTGATGGCCTCTGCGCGCAATCTCCGCACCGTGCCGAACCTCCTCCACGAGCGTCTGATCCACCTCGAAGAACCGATCCGCGAACGCCCCACGTGGCGGCAATGGTTTGCCCATCACGACGTGCATAACCGCGAGCCGGTCGCGGGCTTGCGCCTCAATGACTATGCGTTGGTTCTGCAAGCCGCCATCGCGGGGGAGGGTTTTGCCTTCGGCTGGCAGCATGTCACCCGTGGTCTGATCCGGCAGGGTCTCCTTGCCGCACGCCCCGAATGGGCGTGGCGCACCGGCGCGGGGTTCTCTCTTGTCTGGTCGCGCGCGCGTCCGCTCATCCCACAGGCAGCCGCAGTGCGCGATTGGATCATCGCGCAGGCAAAGGTTGAAATGGAAGAGATCGCCCGCGAAAGCGGAGCGCCTGTCTAGCCCAGAATTTCCGGCAGGAGCCGCGCGGCTTCATCGCGCGGATCAGCCAACCCGTCCCGCGCTTCGCCGGGGTAGAAACGCGCCCGCACAGCGGTCGGCATCGGGTTTGGCGTCAGGATACGCACGTCCGGGCCGGTTTTCCGGCTTTCCGCCTGCCAGCTTTGTGCCAGCGCGATCTGCGCGGCTTTGCTGGTCCCATAATGGCCGAAGAATGCCTCCCCGCCTCGCGGATCATCGAAAAACACCGCTCGCCCGCTCTCTCCCAAAAGCGGCGCGGTATAGGCAATCAGGCGGGCCGTTGCTTTGACATTGGTTTCAATAGACTTGTCGAAATCCTTGTCCGCCAGATGTCCCGCAGGGGCCAAAGGTCCGGCGTGAACGGCTGTATGCACCCACAAATCCAGCTTGCCCCAACGGTCGAAAATGGAGCGGCAGAGCTGCTGCATCGCCGCTTCCAAAGTGACATCCATCGGTGCCAGTGTCGCCTGTCCTCCGGCTGCCTTGATCCGGTCGTCCAGCTCTTCAAGCGCGCCAACGGTCTTGGCAACGGCAACGATGTGGTGGGTCGGCGCAAGCGCCTCGGCGATGGCGGCACCCAGCCCGCGGCTGGCACCAGTGATCAGGGCAATCTGTGTCATTCTGGCGGTGTGGAGCCTCAGACGTGAAAGGTCAAGCGCGTCAGCGCGTCAGCCCACGGCTTTCAGCTCGAATCCTTTTTCGATCATGTCGCTCGGTGCTACAGGATATTCCCCCGAGAAACAGGCGTCACAATAGCGCGGCGCTTTCGGGTCACGTCCGCCCGCCTCGCCCACGGCACGGTAGAGTCCGTCAAGCGAGATGAATTTCAGGCTGTTCACACCAAGATGTTTGGTCATTTCCTCTTCGCTCATTGTCGCGGCAAGGAGCTTTTCACGCTGCGGCGTGTCGACGCCGTAGAAACAGGGCCATGCGGTCGGCGGCGAGGCGATACGGAAATGTACCTCCGCCGCACCGGCATCGAGGATCATTTCCTTGATCTTGCGGCTCGTCGTGCCTCGCACCACGGAGTCATCCACAAGGATCACCCGCTTGCCACGGATCAGCGCACGGTTGACGTTCAGCTTCAGCCGCACACCCATATTGCGGATCTGCTCGGTCGGCTCGATGAAGGTCCGGCCCATGTACTGGTTGCGGATAATTCCCATCGCGTAGGGGATGCCCGATTGCAGGCTGTAGCCGATCGCCGCAGGCGTGCCGCTATCCGGCACTGGGCAGACGACATCCGCCTCCACCGGCGCTTCTTTCGCCAGTTCACGCCCGATGTTCTCGCGGGTCTCATAGACCGAGCGCCCGCCGAGGATCGAGTCAGGGCGTGAGAAATAGACATGCTCAAAGATACAGAAACGCGATTTCTGCGGGCGGAACGGGAAATGGCTCTGCACGCCTTTTTCCGCGTTGATCACCACCATCTCGCCGGGCTCGATTTCGCGCACGAACTCGGCACCGATGATGTCGAGCGCGCAGGTTTCAGATGCCAGCGCCCATCCGTCGCCCAGCTTGCCCAGCACCAGCGGGCGCACGCCCAGCGGGTCGCGCACGCCGATGAGTTTGGTGCGGGTCATCGCCACCACCGAAAACGCGCCTTCGACCTTGCGCAGCGCCTCTTCCATCCGGTCGGGTATATTCCGCCCCATCGAACGCGCCATCAGGTGGATAATGCATTCGCTGTCCGAGGAGGACTGGAAAATCGAGCCGCGTTCGATCAGCTCACGGCGCAGCGCGTCCGCATTGGTGATGTTGCCATTATGCGCAATCGCCGCGCCGCCCATGGCGAACTCGCCAAAGAACGGCTGCACATCGCGGATCGCGGTCTGGCCTTTTGATCCGGCGGTGGAGTAGCGCACATGCCCTATGCCGAGGCTCCCCGGCAGGGTCTGCATCACCTCATGACTGGTAAAGTTGTCGCGCACATAGCCCATGCGCCTTGCGGAATTGAAGCCGCTGTCGGCGTCATAGGTGACGATCCCGCCGGCTTCTTGCCCGCGGTGCTGCAGGGCATGCAGGCCGAGCGCGATAAAGTTCGCTGCGTCAGAGACACCGATTGCGCCGAAGACGCCGCATTCCTCCCTGAGTTTGTCATCGTCGAAGGGATGGGCAGGCGGCATTTGATGGGACACGAGGTCTGGCTCCGAATCCGAATGTGACATTCGCGGCCCGTATAGTCGCTCATGTGCCGAGTGTCACGAAACTATCATGATCCGAGATGCGTAATCTCTGTGCATTTCGCGCAATTGGGATGCAACAATCGGCATCAGTCCCGTTTAAGGATCAAAATGCGCTGCAAGTGCCCACGAGCTGTTCGTATTGGGTGGTGATCCACCCCAGCGCGGCTTCCGGATTCTGCTCCGCAACGCGATCCGTGAACTGCCCGAAGATCGCCGCCGCACGGCTGTCGTCGATCATCGCGAATTCCTGCGTTTCCAGAATCGTCTCATAGACGAAGAAACCGACTGCAATCAGGATCAGCCCGCGCAGCACACCAAAGAGGAAACCCGCACCCTGATCCAGTCCGCTCAGGGCGGATCTTTGCACCAGCGATGAAAAGAGTGGTGTGAAAATCGAAAAGATCACGAGTGCGACCGCGAAAACAGCAGCAAAGGCCGCAATGATCGACAATTCGCAACTGTCTCCGATGAATGAACCCAGCACGGGTATCTGCCGTACCAGCGGCTGCGCCAGATCAGCGTAGAGAAAGGCGACCACAGCCGCGCCACCCCAGCCGGCAATCGCCAGAAGCTCCCGCATGAAGCCGCGCGAATAGGCCAGCAGTGCCGATACGATCACTGTAACTGCGACCACACCGTCGATGATGGTGAAACCTTCCATGCCAGTCCCCTGTCCCTATCCCTGCGCTGCCCGTGGTCCCGGACCGAATACCTCTTCCACAAAGCCCGGCAGGTCCTCCATTTGACGGAGGGAAAGACCGGCCCCCGAAACTTCTTTGCGAAGCTGCGGAAGGATTGCAGAGGAAAAACCAAGTTTTTGGGCTTCTTTCAACCGGTTTTCCGTCTGTGACCCCGGTCTTAGCCCGCCGGAGAGCGATAATTCACCCATAATCACACAATCTGGCGGTACCGTGGCATCCTCTCGCGCCGATACGAGCGCCGCAGCAACCGCCAGATCGGCCGCCGGATCGGAGATGCGAAGCCCGCCCGCCACATTAAGGTAGACGTCCAGCCCCGCGAAACTCACACCGCATCGCGCATCCAGCACCGCAAGGATCATCGCCAGCCGCCCGCCATCCCAGCCGACGACCGACCGTCGCGGCTGCGCCGTAGGGGATGGGGCAACCAATGCCTGAAATTCGCACAGCATCGGGCGGCTGCCCTCGATCCCTGCAAACACCACCGAGCCGGGCGCAGGCTTCCCGCGTTCGGACAGGAACAGCGCCGAGGGATTTCGCACCTCGATCAGCCCTTTGCCGGTCATTTCGAAGACGCCGATCTCATCGGCAGGTCCAAAACGGTTCTTCACTGCCCGCAGGAGCCGGAATTGATGTCCCCGCTCGCCTTCGAAATAGAGCACGGTATCGACCATATGCTCCACCACCCGTGGCCCCGCAATCGCGCCTTCCTTGGTCACATGCCCGACCATCACCATAGCAATGCCCTGCCGCTTGGCAAAGCTGGTCAGCTCATGCGCACAGGCCCGCACCTGACTCACAGAGCCGGGCGCGCTGTCCACATTGTCGGCCCACATCGTCTGGATCGAGTCGATGATCGCGAGGTCAGGTTTTTCGCTGTCCAGCGTTGTCAGGATGTCCCGCAGGTTGGTGGCCGATGCCAGCTGCACAGGGCTTTTCGTTAATCCCAGTCGCCGCGCCCGCATCTGCACTTGGCTGACGGATTCTTCACCAGAGAAATAGATCACCTTCAGCCCGTTACGCGCGAACCGCGCCGCCGCCTGCAACAGGAGCGTCGATTTCCCGATCCCCGGATCGCCGCCTAAGAGCAACGCGGAGGCTTTCACCAATCCGCCGCCCAGCACGCGGTCCAGTTCCTCGACCCCCGCCAGCGTGCGCGGTGGCTCCGGTTCTTCTGTCGCAAGATCGGTCAATGGCACGCTGCGCCCGCGTTTTGCGCCCAGCGACTTTGCCGCCGGTCCCGCGGCCAAAGGTTGCTCCTCGACGATGGAATTCCACGCGCCGCAGCCATCGCACTTGCCCGACCATTTCGAATAGGTCGCGCCGCAAGCCGTGCAGGAATAATTCAGGTCTTTTGCCATGATGACGGTTTTGGCCCAATCTGCCCCGCGCGGCAACGCTCAATCTGCCGTGCGCTAATGTCCGCGTAAAATCGGGATCAGTGTCGCCACCAACAAAAGCGCCATCACGATATTGAATGTCCGCAACCGCACCGGTGAGGTCAGGAATTTCCGCATCTGCTGGCCGAGGACAGTCCAGAAACTGATTGACGGGATGTTCGTGCAGGCAAAAACCACCGCCACGATCACCACTTCCCGCATCGTCTGGCTACCCGTATAGGCGCTGATCGCCGTTAATGCCATGAACCATCCCTTCGGGTTCACCCATTGAAAGGCGGCGGCTTCTAAAAATGTAAATGGCCGCCCGCCGGTTTCGGGCGCATCGGGGGCTTTCGGCGCGGCATTGGCAATCTTCCATGACAGATAGAGTAGATAGGCGACCGACACCCATTTCATGACCGTCAGTGTCACGGGATAGGTCTCGAAGACCTGCACCAACCCCGCGCCCAGCACCACAATCATAAACGAATGTCCCAGCCCCACGCCGAGCATATGCGGCACCGTGCGGCGCACGCCGAAATTGGCGCCGGATGCCATTAGCATCATGTTGTTCGGTCCGGGCGTGATCGAGCTTACAAATGCAAATCCCATCAGCGCGGTGAGCAATTCCCAAGGCATGGAGACCTCCCTCGTGATGCGCCTGCATTTCCGGTTTTTGAGTGAAGGGCAAGCCCCGCAAACGAAAACGGCGACGACCCAGGGAGGAGGAGGGTCATCGCCGTTCTTTTTGCACGTCGCAGCACCCAGGGAGGAGGAAGGGGTGCGTCGCGTTCGTTGTCGAGCCGGACCTCCAAGGGAGGAGGAGGAGGGCCGTCTCGTTTTTACGGCGCGCGGCTAAGGGAGGAGGAAGCCCCGCGTCGTATTTGCGTTCCGGTCACCGGATGCCCCTAGGGAGGAGGAGCGGGGCATCCGGTCCAGAACATCAGCGCTCCAAAGGGAGGAGGAGGAGGCGCTGAATTCTTTGGTGCGGGCGGTGGCGTCAGGGAGGAGGAAGACGCCACCGCCGCTAGTTCGGGCCGCTCCAAGGGAGGAGGAGAAGAGCGGTCCGATATGTCAGGGCGCCATCAGGGAGGAGGAAGATGGCGTCCCGATCCGAATTACTTGCCGTATGCAGCTTCCGTCGCGATTGCCTGGATGTTCGAACGGGCAATGCCTAGATCGGCCAGATCACGCTCGTTCAGGGCTTCCAGCTCATTCAGTGTGCGCAGGTAAACAGCGCGCTTTGCGAGCCGGTCAGTGATCGAGGCGCGGAGCGTTGCGAAGCGCTCAACAAGGTTGAAACCTGAAGCGATGCGGATGTCGTTTGCGTATGCCATGTGTCTATCTCTCTTTCTCGTCTGGTGCCGGTTTTCGCCGGCCGGGTGAATTTCGTTAGCGCTCTCTGTGCGCCGTTGATTGGAGAAATAGTCGTTTGCTGCGTTTGCACAATCCGTCGTTTATTCAATGCCGCTATGCAGCAATTGCATGGGAACTGGCATATGGCCACCCGAAGGTATAGCTGCCTGCCAAAACGCGCGTCAGTTGCTTGTGATTTACTGAAAATCCAGCGAATGTGAGCGCAAAATAAGCAGTTTGCAAAGGGAACCATATGCCTCTCACTCGCGAAACCGTGATGGCCGCATTGCTAAAAATCGCATTGCCGGATGGTGGAACGCTCGTCTCGCGGGATTTCATTCGGGCGCTTACAATTGAGGGTGGATCGGTGCGGTTTGTGATCGAAGCGCCATCGCCGGAAATTGCCGCGCGGATGGAGGCGATCCGCTTGGCCGCTGAGTCGTCCGTGCGCGCTTTGCCAGGTGTTGAGTCGGTCTCCGTGGTCCTGACCGCTCATAGCGGCAGCCCGTCCCCGTCGGCCGCACCCGCGTCGGGGCAGGGGGAGCCGCCCTCTTTGAAGATCGGTCGTCATCCGACGCCGCAATCCGGTCCGGCACCGGTTGCGGGTGTCGATCGCATTCTGGCCATCGGCTCCGGTAAAGGCGGCGTTGGGAAATCCACGGTTGCCACCAATCTCGCCGTTGCACTGGCCCGCGAGGGGCGTCGCGTCGGGCTTCTGGATGCAGATATCTACGGCCCGTCACTGCCCAGAATGATGGGCGTCTCCGGCCGTCCTTCTTCGCCGGATGGCAAGCTTATCAATCCGCTGACCGCGCACGGGGTCACGGTCATGTCGATCGGCCTGATGGTCGATCCTGAAAAGGCGGTCGTCTGGCGCGGTCCGATGCTGATGGGCGCGCTTCAGCAGATGCTGACTCAGGTTCAGTGGGGTGAGCTGGATGTGCTCCTGGTCGATCTGCCTCCCGGCACCGGCGATGTGCAGCTGACGCTTTGCCAGAAAACCCAAGTGACCGGCGCGATTGTCGTTTCGACCCCGCAGGATGTCGCGCTGCTCGATGCCCGCAAGGCGCTCGATATGTTCCGCACTCTGAATACACCTGTCCTCGGCCTCATAGAGAATATGTCCACCTTCCATTGCCCGCATTGCGGCGAGGAGACACAGATTTTCGGTCACGGTGGCGTGGCGCACGAGGCTGAGGCGCTGGGCCTTCCGCTTCTGGGCGCATTGCCCATCGATCTCGATACCCGTTTGGCTGGCGATGGTGGCGCCCCCGTCGCTAGTGGCGATGGTGCGGTAGCGGATGCCTACCGCCAGCTGGCTCGTGGGTTGGTCGCAGGCGGGATGGCCTGATGACCGTGGACGTGCGGCCCGCCACAGACGCGGATTGGCCCGCAATTTGGGCTATTCTCGCGCCGGTGTTCCGCGCTGGGGACACATACACGATTGATCCCGACATTTCCGAACCCGACGCCCGCCGATATTGGATGACCACAGGCCGAGCATATGTTGCTGAAGAGGCCGGTGAGATACTCGGAACCTTCTACATCCGCCCGAACCAGCAGGGCGGTGGTGCGCATGTCTGCAACTGCGGCTATGTGACTGCGCCCGCCGCGCGGGGGCAGGGCATTGCCCGTCAGATGTGCATCGCATCCCAGCCGCTTGCCCGCGATTTGGGATTTCGTGCGATGCAGTTCAATTTTGTGGTCTCGACCAATCACGCAGCGATCCACCTTTGGGAAACTCTGGGATTTGATGTCGTCGGTCGCCTTCCGCGTGCCTTTCAGCATCCCGAACAAGGTCTCGTCGACGCACTTGTGATGTATCGCTGGCTCGACTGAGAACTCTCTGGGAAATCATGGTCTGAACAAGGGCCAATTCCGAATCACACAGGCTTGAATTCTGTTTCGCGCGGGGTTTCCCGATAGCTTTGCGGTATTTGTTCTTTTAATGTTCTCAATAAGTTGCTGATAGATGGGATTTTTTGGGAACTGACGGGCCTGATAAATACATAACAATATATAGTGTACGATTTCCTAAATTAAACTAAATGCGCCAAAATTTCCGCCAATTCCATCCCACATCTTGTTTTTCACGACTATTTAATCCTGTATATTGTGTCGAATTCCCAAAATATTCTGTTGATTACCATGAATTCCCATGGCATCCCTAATTCATCGAATGCAGCAGGACATCGAACAAGGGGCACAAAAAGAACCCCACCGGCAAAAAATAGCAGGTTTCATGCAGGCACCCGCTTCATTCGAACGAAAGAGATCCGGCGCGCGAGCGAGCAGACATCCCCCCAGGTGGCGCGTGCAGTCGGACTTCCCGTGAGGGACGAGGGCGGCGGATTGAGCAGTGGCAGCAGCTCGATCCGCCGTTTTCGGTTCAAGGCCCCGCTTCGGGGCGCGAGCGACAACAGGAGAGGGGCCGCGACACGTGGTTCTGAGTTTTACAGGCGAATACGTCCAGAAGGTGGACAGCAAAGGCCGGATGTCTATTCCAGCCGATTTTCGCCGTGTGCTCGAAGCTGGTGACAGCGACTGGACCGATGGCCTCCCCGTTCCGCTCTATCTTCTTTACGGCGACCACCTGAAAGAGACCCTGCACGTTTACACCGTTGCCGGTTTCCAGGCGATTGCCGACCGCATCACCGCCATGCCGCTTGGCGATCCGAACCGTACCCGCCTGTCGCGCCTGATCCTTGGCCAGTCGATCCGCCTCGATGTCGATAAGGATGGTCGCGTGGTGATGCCGATCCGCCAACGTCAGAAACTTGGCCTGACGGAAGGCGAGGTCTATTTCTCCGGCGTCGGTGATCATTTCGAGATTTGGAAAGCCGAGACCTTCAGCGACACCGTCGGTCAGTCGCTGACCGACTGGCTCGCTGACCAGCCTGACGACTTCGATCCCCTTAGCCTGCTGGGGCAGGGCGGAGGCACATAGCCGATGTCCTCCGCTGCCGCATCCGCCCCCCACATTCCAGTCCTCTTGCAGCCGCTGATCGAAGCGGTCGCGCCTGTCTCCGGCACCTGGCTCGATGGCACCTTTGGCGCCGGCGGCTACACCCGTGAATTGCTCGCAGCCGGTGCGGATCGTGTAATCGCGGTGGATCGCGATCCGCTCGCCTTTGAGATGGCCGCGACTTGGGCGGGCGACTATGGCGACCGCCTTGAAATGGTCGAGGGCACGTTTTCCCGGCTCGATGAATACGGCGATGCGCTGGATGGTGTGGTGCTCGATATCGGCGTGTCCTCGATGCAGCTCGATCAGGCCGAACGGGGGTTTTCTTTCATGAAGGATGGCCCTCTCGACATGCGCATGAGCCAGTCCGGTCCGTCCGCGGCCGATCTGGTGAACGAGCTTCCCGAGGGCGAGCTTGCCGATATCATCTATCTTTTCGGAGAGGAGCGTGCCTCCCGCCGGATTGCCCGCGCCATCGTTGCGGCACGCCCGATCCATCGAACCTTGCAGCTTGCCGAAATCGTTTCCTCCTGCCTCCCGCGCCCAAAGCCGGGTCAGAGCCACCCCGCCACGCGCACCTTTCAGGCGCTGCGCATCGCGGTGAATGATGAATACGGCGAGCTGGCCGAAGGTCTGATGGCTGCAGAGCGCGCGCTGCGCCCGGGCGGCTATCTGGCGGTTGTCACCTTTCATTCGGTCGAAGACCGTATGGTCAAACGTTTCCTGCAAATGCGCGCAGGGCGCACCGCGAATGCAAATCGCTTTGCGCCGCAGGTGGAAAAAGACGCGCCCGCCTTTGAAATCATCACGCGCAAGGCGATCAGCGCCGACGATACCGAACTGGCCGATAACCCCAGAGCGCGTTCCGCCCGTCTGCGCGTCGCCCGCCGCACGGATGCGCCTGCCGCCTCCGTGGATCGCGCAGCGCTCGGTATGCCACAGAAGTCACCAAAAAAGGGGAGGTCGTGATGCGCGGGGTTCTCTATGTCGTAACCGCTTTGGTCGTGATTGCGCTGGGGTTTTGGGCCTACCAGCAGAATTACCGCACACAGGATGTGATCGGTGAGGTCCGCTCCCTTCACGCCGACATCGGTGACGCCCACGCACGACTTCGGGTGTTGCGGGCTGAATGGGCCTACCTCAACCGTCCTGACCGCTTGCGTGACCTCGCTGACCTGAATTTCGAGCGCCTCGGCCTTCTGCCACTTCAGCCGCAAAATTTCGGCTCGATTGAGCAAATTACCTATCCACCCGCCGCACTCGATCCCATCGTTCGATCCATTGAGCTGTCCAGCAGCAACGCCCCCGATGCGGAGGAGCCGCTATGATCCGTACGCCCCTGCGCCCGCTTGCACGGATCATCAAGGCGCGTCAGACAGGCGCCAACCCCGACGCAATCGAAGCCGAGAACAAGCGCGAGCGCCATGCTCAGATGGCTGACCGCGCCCGCCGTCGTGCAGAGGGCCGTCTGCTTGTGCTTGGGGTTTGCTTTCTTCTCGCTTACGGAGTGATCGGCATCCGTATGGGGACCATCGCGGCGTCTGTGCCCGAAGAACCTCGAACAGCCGATGTGGGCAATCCCATCATCAGTCAGCGCGCCGACATCTTGGATCGCGACGGCCGCATTCTCGCGACGAATTTTGAAACGCACTCGCTCTACGCGCAACCGCCGCAGATGGTTGATCCCCGCGCGGCGGCTGACGGATTGGCCGCGATCTTCCCGGAAATGGACGCCGAAGAGCTTTTTGCCGATTTCACCGGTGGGCGGAAATTCCTGTGGCTGCGGCGGCAGATCAGTCCTGAACAGATGCAGGCCGTTTTTGACATCGGCGATCCAGGCCTCCTGTTCGGACCGCGCGAAATGCGCCTTTATCCCAACGGCCGTGTTGCCGCACATGTTCTGGGCGGCGCGGGCTACGGGCGCGAGGGCGTCAACTCCGCCGAGGTGATCGGCGTTGCGGGTGTCGAACGCGCCTTTGATGATTATCTGCGGGACCCCGCGAACGATGGCGCACCTCTGCAGCTTTCTCTTGATCTCACCGTTCAGGCCGCTGTGGAACGTGTGCTGGAGGGCGGCATGTCGCTCCTGAATGCGCGCGCGGCCAGTGCGGTTTTGATGGATGTGCATACGGGCGAGGTCATTTCCATGGCCTCATTGCCGGATTTCGATCCCAATAGCCGCCCGCGCCCGCTGCTGGAGGGCGACCCTGCCGACAGCCCGATCTTCAACCGCGCGGTTCAGGGCGTCTACGAACTGGGTTCGGTGTTCAAGATCTTCACGGTGGCGCAGGCCATCGAAAACGGTTTGGTGTCGGCTGACACGATCATCGACACCACCACCCCCATGCGCTGGGGACCGCACCGGATCAGCGACTACCGCAACTATGGGCCGGAACTGTCGGTCACTGATGTCGTGGTGAAATCCTCCAACACCGGCACGGCCCGTATCGCGCTGCAGATCGGAGCGGATGCGCAGCAGGACTTCCTCGCGCGGCTCGGGCTTATGGAGCCCACGCGTATCGAACTGGCCGAAGCGCCAACCGGCCGCCCCCTCGTGCAGAAAAACTGGTCCGATATCGTCACAATGACCACTTCTTACGGTCACGGACTCTCCTCCTCTCCTCTACACCTTGCTGCCGCCTACGCGACGATTGTGAACGGTGGCACCCGCGTCGAGCCGACAATCCTGCGCCGCAATTCGGCGCAAATTGGTCCGCGCATTATCAGCCCCGAAACCTCCGCGATTGCCCGTGAAATGCTCCGTCAGGTGGTCGTCCGCGGCACCGCTACCTTTGCAGAGGTCGAAGGTTATGCTGTCGGCGGCAAGACCGGCACCGCCGACAAGCCAAAGCCAACCGGCGGCTATTACGAGGATCGTAACCTCAATACGTTCGCCGCGGTCTTTCCCGCCGATCAGCCACGCTATGTCCTGATCACCACCCTCGATTCTCCGGTCGATACTGCGGGTGAGGAGCCCCGCCGAACAGCGGGCTGGACCGCTGTTCCGGTCGCCGGCGAAATCATCCGTCGCGTCGCGCCGCTACTTGGGTTGCGTCCGCAGATTGCACAGCCCGCTCTGACAGGTGTATCACTCACCGCGAACTGACACCCGGGAGATCCTCATGAACGGCAGCGCGGCAGGACATACACGCACGGCAATGTTGTCCGATCTCGGCCTGACTGCGCAGGGAGGGCGGGATGTCGAGATCTCCGGCCTGACCATCGACAGCCGCGAGGTCAAACCCGGCACCCTCTTCGCCGCCCTGCCGGGCACCCGCGTCCATGGTGGCGAGTTCATCCAATATGCTCTGCGCATGGAGGCCGCCGCCATCCTCACTGATGCCGAAGGCGCCCGCATCGCGGCTACTGCGCTTGAAGGGTCGGATGTGGCCCTCGTTATTGCGGAGGACGCGCGTCAGGCGCTCGCCCAAACAGCTGCCCTTTGGTTCGGCCCACACCCCGAAACTCTTGTCGCTGTTACCGGCACCAACGGAAAGACCTCTGTGACGAGCTTTTGCCGTCAGCTCTGGATAGAGCTTGGCGAAACCGCTGCCAATCTCGGCACCACGGGTGTCGAGGGCGCATGGACCCACCCGCTGCGCCATACCACCCCTGATCCTGTCACCCTGCACCGCGTCATGGCCGAGGCCCGCGCTAACGGCGTCACCCATCTCGCGATGGAAGCATCCAGCCACGGTCTTGACCAGCGCCGGCTCGACGGTGTGCTGCTATCGGCGGCCGCATTTTCGAATTTCACACAGGATCATCTCGACTATCACAAAACCTTCGAGGCCTATTTCGCGGCAAAGGCCGGGCTCTTCACCCGCCTCCTGCCGGACGAAGGCGTGGCCGTGATCAACCTCGACGATCCCAAGGGGCGGGAACTGTCTCAGACCGTCACCGCCAACGGGCAGGAAGTCATCGGCGTTGGTCGTGCAGCCGACGCGCGTCTGCGCCTCCTCGCCCAGCGGTTCGATGCCACAGGCCAGGACGTGCGCTTTGAATGGCAGGGCGCACCGCACATGGCGCGGCTTCCGCTGATTGGCGGATTTCAGGCGGAAAATGCCTTGCTTGCCGCTGGTCTCGTGATCGCGGCCGGTGCCGATCCCGCCGAAGTGTTCGAAGCTTTGCCCTACCTGCAAACCGTTCGTGGCCGTATGCAGCTTGCTGCCACGCGCGAAAATGGTGCGGCTGTTTTCGTCGATTATGCCCATACCCCGGATGCGGTCGCAACCGCGCTACAGGCGATGCGCCCGCATGTGATGGGCCGCCTCATTGCCATCGTCGGCGCGGGCGGGGACCGCGATGCCGGAAAGCGCCCGTTGATGGGGGCTGCCGCCGCAGAACACGCCGACATCGTGATCATTACCGATGACAATCCCCGCAGCGAAGACCCCGCCGCCATCCGCGCCGCCGTGCTTGAGGGCGCACGCTCCAAGGCGGATGACGCCACCAAACTCACCGAGATCGGCGACCGCGCCGAGGCGATCTTGCGCGGTGTCGATATGCTTGGTCCCGGTGATGCGCTGCTGATTGCAGGCAAGGGGCACGAGACGGGTCAGGTCGTCGGCGACGATGTCCTCCCGTTTGATGATGTCGAACAGGCCAGCGTCGCTGTCGCCGCACTGGACGGGCGCATCTGATGACCCCGCTCTGGACCTCAGACGACGCTATCGCCGCAACAGGTGGCACGGCAACCAGACCATTCACCGCCACCGGTGTCTCCATCGACACGCGCACGCTTGCGGCTGGTGATCTCTTTGTCGCGCTTCAGGCTGCGCGTGACGGTCATGAATTCGTGGCTCAGGCGCTGGAGAACGGGGCCGCCGCAGCGCTTGTCAGCCACCGCCCTGCAAATCTGCCCGAGGACGCGCCCCTCTTGATCGTCCCGGATGTGCTTGCAGCGCTCGAAGCGCTGGGTCGCGCGGCCCGCGCCCGCACAGGCGCTCGGGTCTTCGCGGTGACGGGTTCGGTCGGCAAAACCTCGACCAAGGAGATGCTCCGCGCCATGTGTTCGGGGCAGGGGCGTACCCATGCTGCCGTAGCCTCTTATAACAATCACTGGGGCGTGCCGCTGACACTCGCTCGGATGCCCGCCGATACCGAATTCGCCGTCATTGAAATCGGGATGAACCATCCTGGCGAAATTGCCCCCCTCGCACGGATGGCACGTCCGCATGTCGCGATGGTCACGACCGTCGCAGCTGCCCATCTCGAAGCTTTCGGTGCGCTCGAAGGCATCGCGGTTGAAAAAGGGTCGATTTGCGAGGGGCTAGAGCCTGACGGGGCCGCCGTCTTGCATGGCGACCTTGAAACAACACCGCTCCTGATCGCCGCCGCAGACAAGGCAAAGGCCGAAACAATCCTCTTTGGGACGGGGTCCAACGCCGCTTACCGGCTCTACGAAGCCCGCATTCGTGAGGGCCATACCGTAGCCCGCGCCGCGACGCCTCACGGAATGCTCTTGTTCAAAGTCGCCAGTGAAGGCCGCCATTTCGCAATGAACGCACTTGCTGCTCTGGCTGCTTGTGATGCGCTCGGTCTCGATATGGCGCAGGCAATTATGGATCTCGGTCACTGGCACCCCCCCGCAGGGCGCGGCGGGCGCGAACGGGTGGTCATCGATCCGGCGCGATCCGGCGAATGGTTCGAACTGATCGACGATGCGTTCAATGCCAATCCCGCTTCCCTCTCCGCCGCGCTGGACGTTCTCGCCGCAAGCGTGACGCGCGATGGTGTCGGGCGCACGATGCGTGGGCGCCGCATTGCAATCCTCGGTGACATGCTCGAGCTAGGGGAAGATGAGCTGTCCCTCCACCGTGCCATTGCCGATGATCCCGCGCTGTTGCAGGTTTCGGTTGTCCACTGCGCGGGTCGCCGGATGAAAAGCCTCTGGGACGCGCTTCCCGATGAACGCAAGGGCCTCTGGGCCGAGACCGCAGAGGAACTCTCCGCCCAAGTCATCCGCAGACTCGATGCTGGTGATGTTGTATTGGTAAAAGGATCGAAAGGTTCGCGCGTGAGCCTCATCGTTGACGCGATCCGCAAATTGGGGCAACGGAGCCCCCAAAGCGAAAGCGAAGGATAAACGATGCTCTACTGGCTTACCGCGCTCTCCGACGGCGGGGACTTTTACAACCTCTTTCGCTACATCACCTTCCGCGCGGGCGGTGCCTTCTTTACTGCGCTTTTGTTCGGATTTGTCTTTGGTCAGCCACTGATCAACGTGCTGCGCCGGCGTCAAGGCAAGGGCCAACCGATCCGCGATGATGGTCCCGAAGGACATCTGTCCAAGGCCGGAACCCCCACTATGGGCGGTCTCCTGATCGTAGGGGCGCTGGTCACCTCCACGCTTCTTTGGGGGCGGTTGGACAATCATTTCGTCTGGATGGTGCTTTTTGTCACGCTGTCCTACGCCTTGATCGGTTTTGCCGATGACTACGCAAAAGTCAGCAAGCAAAGCTCCAAAGGCGTCCCGGGCCGTGTGCGTTTGCTGCTCGGATTTGCTATTGCAGGGATTGCCGCGTTTTGGGCCGCCAGCCAGCACCCTCCGGAACTGGCAAACCAGCTAGCACTCCCCGTTTTCAAGGACACGCTGATCAACCTCGGCGTCCTTTTCATACCGTTTTCCATGATTGTCATTGTCGGTGCGGCCAATGCCGTTAATCTGACCGACGGTCTGGACGGTCTCGCCATCATGCCCGTGATGATCGCGGCAGGCACGTTCGGCGTCATCGCCTATGCCGTTGGACGCGTCGATTTCACCGAATACCTTGATGTTCACTACGTCCCCGATACCGGCGAATTGCTGATCTTCTGCGCGGCGCTGATCGGCGGGGGATTGGGGTTCTTGTGGTATAACGCACCACCCGCCGCCGTATTCATGGGCGATACCGGCTCGCTCGCCCTCGGCGGAGCCTTGGGCGCGATTGCCGTGGCCTCCAAGCACGAAATCGTTCTGGCAATCGTCGGTGGCCTCTTCGTGGTCGAGGCCCTCTCGGTGATCGTGCAGGTGCTGTACTTCAAACGGACGGGCAAGCGGGTCTTCCTGATGGCCCCGATTCACCACCACTATGAAAAGAAAGGCTGGGCCGAACCGCAAATCGTCATTCGGTTCTGGATCATCTCGCTGATCCTCGCGATGATCGGGCTTGCCACGCTCAAGGTTCGGTAATGGTCCCGACACCCATTCAGGAAACGCAGGCCATGATCGCGGGCATGGCGCCGCATCTGGATCCTGAAATCTACGTTTTTTGCTCGGTCACCAATCCCGCAGATGCCGCGCCGTTGCACGTTCAGGCGCTCGCCACCTTCATCGAGGCCGAAGGCCAAACGCTGATCCTTCCGTTGAGTCCGGCGGCAGAGGCCGGATTTGCCACCGATCTCCCCATGCGACGGATCACGCTCACGGTCCATTCCGCGCTTGATGGTGTCGGCCTGACCGCCGCCGTCGCGACGGCCTTGGCAGGGGCGGGCATCCCGTGCAACATGGTCGCCGCATATCACCACGATCATGCTTTCGTTCCCGCCAGTCGCGCCGACGAGGCGCTCTCCATCCTGCAATCCCGCGCCCGTGCCGCGCACCCACCGAAAGGACCGGCCAAGTGATCCCTGTCAGAGGTTTCGAAAACCAGACCGTCGCCGTTCTGGGGCTTGGGCGCTCCGGTCGCGCCACCATCGCGGCGCTGATCGCAGGCGGCGCATCCGTTCTGGCCTGGGATGATAGCCAACCGGCCCGCGACACAGCAGAGGCAGAGGGCATCGCCCTGCGCGATCTCACCCGCGACGGCGCTTTCGACGGCGTTTCTGCCCTGATCGTTTCCCCGGGCATTCCACATCTCTATCCGTCGCCCAATCCGGCCATCGCGCAGGCCTATGCAGCGGGCATTCCGGTCGATAACGACATCGGCTTGTTCTTTCGCTCGTTCGGCTCCGCAGATTTCGTCGAGTTCGACACACCCCCCAAAGTCGTCGCCATCACCGGCTCGAACGGCAAATCCACCACCTCGGCATTGCTGCACCATATCCTGACCGAATGCGGTCGCCCCAGCCAGCTTGCAGGCAATATCGGCACCGGCGTGCTCTCCATCGACCCGCCACAAGACGCCGAGGTGATCGTCCTGGAACTGTCCAGCTACCAGACCGAACTCGCCCGCGCGCTCACCCCCGATGTCGCGGTGCTCACCAACCTCTCTCCCGATCACCTCGACCGCCACGGCGGGCACGGCGGCTATTTCGCCGCCAAGCGTCGCCTCTTTGCAGAGGGCGGCCCCGATCGCGCCATTATCGGCATCGACGAAATCGAAGGCCAATACCTCGCCAACCAGCTTTCCGAAGGCCCCGCAGACGACCGGCTGATCTCCATTTCCGTGGCACGCAAGCTGGCAGGGCAGAGCTGGTCTGTTTTCGCTCGCAAGGGGTTTCTCTCCGAATACCGCAAGGGCCGGCAGGTCGGGTCCATCGACCTGCGCGCGATCGCCGGACTGCCCGGCACCCATAACCACCAAAATGCCTGCGCCGCCTATGCTGCTGCCCGCAGTCTCGGCCTTGGCCCCCGCCAGATCGAGACCGCGCTGCACAGCTATCCCGGATTGCCCCACCGCAGCCAGCTTGTCGCCGAACGGGATGGCGTGCGTTTCATCAATGACTCCAAAGCCACCAATGTCGACAGCGCTGCCAAGGCGCTTCAGGCGTTCGACCGTATCCGTTGGATTTGCGGCGGCCTTCAGAAAGAGGGCGGATTGGATGCTCTCCTGCCGCATCTGCCCCGTGTCAGCAAAGCCTATGTTATCGGTCGCGAAGCCGAAGCCTTCGCCCGCCAGCTCCCCGGCGTCGAGGCGGAGGTCTGCACCACAATGGCCACAGCTGTTGCTCACGCGGCCAGAGAGGCGGAGAAGGGCGATACGATCCTCCTCGCTCCTGCCTGCGCCAGCTTCGATCAATACGACAATTTCGAACAGCGCGGCGCCGATTTTTTGGCAGAGGTCGAACGCGCTCTCGGGGGTTAAGCCGGTCAGCGCGTCAATAATGCGTTAATCTCCCAAAAACCGCCATTTTTACAGAGCACTCTTTCCACATGGGAAAGGGTGAGCTTTATCTGGTCGGTTCGCAACGCAAGTGGCGTGCACTGAAGCGGAAACGACGTCATCGACGTTTCCGTCGAATTGTTGGTCTGCCCTTTCTGGTCGTCCTCGCGGCTCTGTCCGTCGCCTCTTTTTTGGCCGCGCCTGCGCCGGAAAGGGTCGCCGCAATCGCGCCTGTGCCCGCCCCGAAAATTATAAACGGCGGGAATGCCATGAGCGGCACCCGGTCTGCAGTTTCGTCTCCTCGGGGGGATTTTGTCGGTCGGGTAACCCATGTCCGTGATGGAGATACGATCGAGGTAGCCAGCCGGCCAATCCGCATCGCCAATCTGGATTGCGCAGAGATGAATACGGTTGCTGGTCAAAGTGCACGGCATCGCATGCAGTCACTCGTCGCGGGACAGCGCCTGTCCTGTTCGCTCTCAGGGCGGAAAAGCTATGATCGCTGGATCGGAACATGTGCGCTCCCTGATGGTCGCGACATCGGCGCCGTTATGGTCTCGGAACGTATCTGTCGGTTGTGGCGCTGAGGTCAGCGCTCACTCCCCATGTCGGATAAATGGCGAATGGCTTGGCCTGTCTGGTCTCAGCCGCCCTTCTGCATCAAAATCCGTATTGCTGTTGAACCGCATTTGCTCCCGGGTTTTCAGCCCTGCTACGAGCTTGGACTGTCCGTCCAGCGCCGCTTTGAGCCGTTGCTCCATCTCTGCCAGTTCTGCGCCGGTGTGGTAGCCATGAACGCCATGGATCACCTCGGGAACATAGACGCTGAATCCGAGGTATCTGAGTGTATAGGCGGCGGGCCAGAGCAGCAGGCGGATATCTCCCTCTTTCCCGTTAAAGGCACTTTCGGTCGCCTTTGATCCGGTCGTCACACAAAACAGCGCTGATTTGCCTCGGCACATTCCCGTGTCAAATCGCTCATCAACGCTGTGAAGCGCACCATGCGCCAGAACGCGATCGAACCAGCCCTTTAACACCGCAGGCGGCGCAAACCACCAAATTGGAAAATGGAAAATCACGCGGTCCGCCGCCCGGATTTTCCGAATTTCCTCGCTTACATCATCCGGTAGGGCGCAATTCTCAGCGGCATCTTCCTGCACCTTCAGCGGATCAAACCTGTCAGTAGGCGAGATGCCGCGATAGTGGTCGGCACGTTCGGCAGGATCAAAACCGATTTGCCCCAGATCGGACCATATGACCTCATCGCCCGCCTCCGCGCAGGCGCGGGCCGTCGCCTCGGCCCATGCTCCGGTAAAAGAGCGCCGCTCAGGGTGCGCCAAAACAATCAAAGTCGTGGTCATGGTCGATAGCCTTTTCGTCGTTGGCCAAGCCTGTCGTGTGCTGTTTCAGGGGCGGGCGGGAGGCCCCCTTCGTTGAGACCATGCGCCTGTTTGAGGCACATAAATATTGGTAAACGGTATAGCTGCGCCATTAACTTTCTGCAGGTGCGATATGCATAGAATGTGCATAGGTTGTGCATCGATTGTGTATTGCTCAATTCGCGTTGGCGATGGCCGTTCCGGCAGCAAAGGCGGATGACCACGCCCATTGGAAGTTATACCCGCCCAGCCAGCCGGTTACATCGACAGATTCACCAATAAAATAAAGGTCTTGCACATTTTTCGCCATCATCGTTTTTGAGGACAGCCCCTCTGTGTCCACCCCGCCGAGCGTCACTTCGGCGGTGCGGTAGCCTTCCGTTCCCGTCGGCTTCACAGTCCAGTTTTCCAGCGCGTCCGCGATCTCCGAAATTCTCCTATCACTCTGATCTGCAACGTTTTCTTTGAGCGGTAACTGGTTGCTCAAATGCTCTACAAGGCGGCTGGGAAGGTGATTTGTCAGGAGTTTGGCAATACTCTTGCGCCCCGCTGTCTGACGCTGCATTTGCAGCATTTCCCGGATGTCGATGTCAGGGAGCAGGTTGATATTGATACTTTCCCCGTCATTCCAATAGCTTGAGACTTGCAGCATCGCCGGCCCCGATAATCCGCGATGGGTGAACAGCAAAGCTTCATCAAATTCCGGCCCACTTTCCGCGGCATGCGCTCGAATTGGTGTGGAAACACCTGATAACTCTTTGAATTTGTTTTCAGAAAATATGAATGGCACAAGTCCGGCGCGTGTCTCTGTCACGCTCATGCCAAATTGCTCCGCAACCCCGTAGGCAAACCCCGTCGCACCCATTTTCGGGATCGATTTCCCTCCCGTTGCAATCACCAGATGGGCGCAGCGAACGACCCCCTTCCGCCCGTTCCGCGTCACTGAAACTTCAAACCCCTGAGGTTGTTTTTTTATCGTGTTTACAGTGGTTTCCAGCCAAAGTTCGGCATCCCCCATCTCACGTTTCAGCATCGCGATGATGTCTTTGGCGCTGTCATTGCAGAACAGTTGGCCGAGGGTTTTTTCGTGCCAGCCGATCCGATAACGGTCCACCAGTTCGATGAAATCCCACTGGGTATAGCGGCTCAACGCTGATTTGCAGAAGTGCTTGTTTCGGGAAAGAAAATTCTCAGGTGATGCATACATATTGGTAAAATTGCATCGCCCGCCACCCGAAATCCTGATTTTTTCCCCCGCCGCTTTGGCATGGTCAATCACCAGTGTTTCCGGCCCCGAATGAGCCGCACAAAAAAGTCCCGCGGCCCCCGCACCGATGATCAAAGTTCTGACATGCATCATCAGGTGGTGCCCTGTTTTTCTGCCCCGTGCAAGGGACCGTACGTTGCGCGGTCAATTGGATTTTTCTGGAAATTCCGGCGCTAACAAGGTAGCTTAAAAAACAGATCCGGAAAACGGACGATTTATAGGCGTTAGAGCAGGTTTGCCATGACAGAAATGGTGTACGGGGCTGGACTGGCCCACGTCAACGATCCCGTGTTGCCGCGATGGTGGCGCACGATCGATAGATGGACTTTGATTTGCATATTCCTGCTTGTGGCGATTGGGCTTCTCCTCGGATTTGCTGCGTCCCCGCCGCTTGCGACCCGTAACGGACTGGAACCGTTCCACTACGTCCTGCGCCAAGGTTTCTTCGCTGGTCTGGCCATGGTCGTAATGATCATTACCTCAATGATGTCGCCGTTGCTGGTGCGCCGTCTGGCTGTTGTAGGCTTTGTATGCGCATTTGCTGCACTTGCGATGCTTCCGGTTTTCGGAACCGATTTTGGCAAGGGTGCGGTCCGGTGGTATTCGCTCGGTTTTGCGGCGGTTCAACCATCCGAATTTCTGAAGCCGTTGTTCATTGTGGCGGCTGCGTGGTTTATGGCGGCTAGCTATGAAATTGGTGGCCCGCCCGGTCGGCTTTATTCGTTTTTGCTCGCGGTTTTGATCGTTGTTCTTCTCGCATTCCAGCCCGATTTCGGACAGGCGGCGCTCGTTCTATTCTCCTGGTCAGTCATGTATTTTGTGGCCGGGGCGCCGATGTTTCTTTTGCTCGGTCTTGGTGGGTTGGTGGTGCTGGCTGGCGGTCTTGCCTATCAAAACTCAGAACATTTCGCGCGGCGGATTGATGGATTCCTCAATCCCGAAATCGACCCAACGACGCAACTTGGCTACGCTACGAACGCAATTCGTGAGGGCGGTTTCTTTGGGGTTGGCTTGGGTGAGGGGCAGGTCAAGTGGTCCCTGCCGGATGCGCACACGGATTTCATTATCGCGGTTGCTGCCGAGGAATATGGATTGGTCTGCGTTTTGGCGATCATCCTCCTATACACGGTCGTTGTCGTGCGCTCGATCCTTCGGTTGATGCGAGAGCGTGATCCCTTTGTGCGTCTTGCAGGAACCGGCTTGGCTTGCGGTTTCGGAGTACAGGCGATGATTAATATGGGGGTTGCGGTACGCCTCCTCCCCGCAAAGGGCATGACGCTGCCATTCGTTTCCTATGGGGGGTCGTCTCTCATCGCAGGTGGAATTGCACTGGGCATGCTGCTCGCATTCACCCGTAGCCGTCCGCAGGGTGAGATTGCCGATGCATTTGGTATGGGACGTGGGCGGCCATGAATGGTCGGCTGATGGTCATTGCGGCAGGCGGAACCGGGGGGCATATGTTCCCTGCGCAGGCCCTTGCGGAAGCGATGTTGGCCAAGGGCTGGCGGGTACAACTCACGACCGACAAGCGCGGTTCGCGCTACACCGGCGGCTTTCCCGAGGGTGTAGAGATCATCACTTTGCGCAGTGCGACGCCCGCACGCGGTGGAGCGATAGCAAAGCTGGCTGTGCCTTTTCTGATCCTGCTTGGTGTGGTCGCGGCGCTGCGTCGTTTCATGTCAGAGCGGCCGGATGTTGTCGTTGGATTTGGTGGCTATCCCGCTATTCCCTCAATGAGTGCAGCTTGGATGCTGCGGATCCCCCGAATGGTTCATGAACAAAACGGCGTTCTGGGGAGGGTAAATCAGCTTTTTGCCCGCAGAGTCGATGCCATAGCCTGCGGGACCAGAGCGACGAAGTTGCCTGCGCAGGCCTATTTTGAAGATACCGGAAATCCTGTTCGGGGCGCGGTCTCAGCCAAAGCTGGCGCACCCTACATCCCACCCGGAGACTATCCGGTAAATCTGCTGATCGTGGGTGGAAGCCAGGGGGCGCGTATCTTGTCGGATGTCGTGCCCAGTTCCTTGGCGATGCTCCCTGACGAAATCCAGTCCCGCTTAATCGTATCCCAACAAGCCCGACCCGAAGACGTGGAGCGGGTTGCGCAATTTTACGATGAAGTAGGTATCCGTGCTGATGTCCGGTCGTTCTACGAAGACATCCCTGACCGTCTCGCACAGGCCCAATTGGTGATCAGCCGGTCGGGTGCATCAACGGTGGCGGACATCGCCGTTGTGGGTCGGCCCGCGATTTTTGTACCTCTCGCGGCAGCAATCCGCGACGAGCAGACCGCGAATGCCGCCGCTCTGGTTTCTGCGGGGGGAGCTGTTTTGATGCGCGAAGTTGATCTTGAACCTGTGGGACTTGCCGCGCAAATAGGGGCGATTTTAGGGAATCCTGACGAGGCAAGCGCTATGGCGAGAGCCGCGCTCGGCTGCGGGGTCCCCGATGCAACCGAGCGCCTCGTTTCACTGGTGGAGCGTGTCGCGGAAAAGAAAGTGCAATCATGAACGCTGCGACCAAGCTCCCTCTGGATGTCGGATCGATCCATTTTGTGGGGATTGGCGGTATCGGCATGTCTGGTATTGCCGAAGTTCTGATCAATCATGGCTACGGTGTGCAGGGCTCTGATTTAAAGCGTTCCAAAATTACCGATCGTCTGGCCGCGATGGGCGCAACCATTTTCGAAGGACAGTCAGCCGCCAATCTCGAAAATGCTGAGGTTGTCGTTATTTCCTCGGCGATTAAGCCGGGGAATGTCGAGCTGGACGAAGCCCGTCGGCTCGGGCTACCCGTCGTGCGCCGCGCCGAAATGTTGGCCGAGTTGATGCGTTTGAAATCAAATGTCGCGGTTGCTGGGACACACGGAAAGACGACGACAACGACTATGGTGTCGGCTCTGCTCGACTACGGAAAATTCGATCCGACGGTCGTCAATGGCGGGATTATCCATGCGTATGGATCGAATGCTCGCGTCGGTGACGGCGAATGGATGGTAGTAGAAGCCGATGAGAGCGACGGGACGTTCAATCGACTGCCAGCGACGATCGCAATCGTGACGAATATTGACCCCGAGCACATGGAACATTGGGGCACAATCGACAACCTGCGGCAGGGGTTCTACGATTTTGTCTCGAATATTCCATTCTATGGATTGGCGGTTTGTTGCACCGATCACCCTGAAGTTCAGTCCCTTGTCGGTCGAATTACGGACCGGCGTGTCGTGACATTTGGCTTTAACGCTCAGGCTGACGTTCGTGCGGTCAATCTGACCTATAAAAAAGGCGTCGCGCATTTCGATGTTGCTCTTCAGCTTGAAGATCAGGTGATTGAAGGGTGCACACTGCCAATGCCCGGTGATCATAACGTTTCTAACGCGCTTGCCGCCGTCGCCGTTGCGCGGCACCTTGGGATGACCAAAGTACAGATCAGGGAAGCGCTTGCCCAATTCGGCGGTGTGAACCGCCGTTTCACCAAAGTCGGAGAGGTTAACGGCATTTCGATCATTGATGACTATGGTCATCACCCCGTTGAGATTGCGGCGGTCCTGAAGGCGGCACGGCAAGCCAGTGAGGGCAAGGTTATCGCAGTCCACCAGCCTCATCGGTACAGTCGCCTGTCATCTCTCTTTGAAGATTTCTGCGCCTGTTTTAACGAAGCCGACGTTGTGGCGATTGCGGAGGTCTTCTCCGCGGGTGAAGCGCTTATCCCAGGGGCGACGCGCGATGATCTCGTTTCGGGTTTGGTACGGCATGGGCACCGGAATGCACACGCACTGGCAACAGAAGACGATTTACTGGCGTTGGTGTCAGAATCCGCTGAGAGTGGGGATATTGTTGTTTGCCTGGGGGCAGGCACCATCTCGCTCTGGGCCCAAAATCTGTCAAAACGGTTAGCGGACGAAGCACGTTGATCCGCGGAGGGGAGATGACATGACTGCATCATTGGTTCTCGTCTGCCTTTGGTTCGTCGTAGCCAATGTTCTCGCTATGCTGCCGAGTAACGACAATCACTGGCGGCGTGCATACTTCCTGATTGCTGTCGGTATTCCGCTGTTGGGTTACGTCACCTATGAAAATGGTATGTTTGTCGGCCTTATTGTGCTGGCAGCGGCTGCATCTATTCTCCGTTGGCCCGTTATATTTCTTTGGCGATGGCTGCGGCGCGGAGCTGAAAATGGCTAATCCTCATTCGCTCCCGAATGTGCGTGGAAAGCTGACACGAAATCGGTCTTTGTCGGATCTGACATGGCTACGCGTCGGAGGGCCGGCTGATTGGTTTTTTCAGCCGCTGGATGAGGATGATCTTGCCGCATTCATGGGCGCGCTTCCGTCGGAAGTTGCTGTCTTTCCGATGGGCGTTGGGTCAAACCTGATCGTAAGGGACGGCGGTATTCGCGGCGTTGTCATCCGGTTGGGCCGCGGATTTAACGGGGTTGAGTTCGATGGCGGTATCGTTCGAGCTGGTGCCGCGGCGTTGGACGCGCAAGTGGCAAGGAAGGCAGCGGCAGCAGGATTCGATTTGACGTTCCTCCGAACCATACCCGGCTCAATAGGCGGGGCTGTCCGTATGAATGCCGGATGTTATGGAACTTATATGGCCGATGTTCTGGACGCTGTGCAGGTCGTTCATCGGGACGGTCGCATCGAGTGGCTGAAGGTCGATCAACTGGGATTGGGATACCGTTCCAGTGATCTTCCCGACGATACAGTGGTCATATCTGCAGACCTCAAGCCGCCGCGCGGCGAGCCTGATGAGCTTGAGGCCAAAATGGAAAGTCAGCTTCGCCAGCGGGATGAGAGTCAACCAACCAAAGACCGAACCGCAGGCTCGACTTTTCGTAACCCGGCTGGTTTTTCTAGCACGGGCCGCGCCGATGACACCCATGAGCTGAAAGCATGGAAGGTTATCGAAGACGCAGGAATGCGTGGTGCGCGCCTAGGCGGCGCTTGGATGAATGAGAAGCATCCCAATTTTTTGACGAACGCCGATAACGCGACCGCTTCTGACCTCGAAGCACTCGGTGAGTTGGTGCGAAAAAAGGTTTACGATTCAAGCGGTATAGAGCTACAATGGGAAATCAAGCGCGTTGGCGAACAAGGCGCGCACGATACAGACTAACGAGCAGAAATCGGTCAAAAGAGCCGACCCCGAATGGGGCTACAACAAAAAGTCCGGGGTAACACCGGAGGTGAGGCAAAGGCATGTCGCTATTGGCAAGCCGTAAAGTTGCGGTATTGATGGGTGGCCCATCCGTCGAGCGAGAGGTGTCTCTTAGCTCCGGTAGAGAGTGCGCGCGGGCCTTGCGTTCTGCTGGCTATTCTGTTGTCGAGATCGACGCAGGGCATGACCTTGTTGAGCGGTTGGTCGATGCTGCGCCTGACGTTGCATTTAACGCTTTGCACGGTCGTTGGGGGGAAGACGGCTGCGTTCAGGGGCTCCTTGAATGGCTTCAGATTCCATATACGCATTCCGGTGTCCTTGCGTCTGCGCTTGCTATGGACAAGCAACGTACCAAAGATGTGTATCAAGCGAATGGTCTGCCCATTGTGCAGAGCAGAATTCTTGCGAAAGATAACGCTGAAGCCACGCATGCGCTTGAGCCCCCTTACGTGATAAAGCCCAATAACGAAGGGTCGAGCGTAGGAGTTTATCTGGTGGAAAGCGGTGCAAACCGTCCGCCAAAACTTGATCCGAGCATGCCAGCCTCTGTGATGGTTGAAGCCTTTGCGCCTGGGCGCGAACTGACCACCGCTGTCATGGGCGATCGTGCACTTACAGTTACCGATATTATTACCGACGGATGGTATGACTACGACGCCAAATACCAAATTGGCGGGTCACGTCATGTCATTCCTGCAGATTTGCCGAGCGACGTGTTCGAGGCCTGTCTGCATTTTGCGAAAAGCGCGCATGATGCACTTGGCTGTCGCGGTGTTAGTCGCACAGATTTCCGGTGGGATGAGACCAAGGGGCTGGCCGGTTTGGTTCTTCTCGAAACGAACACACAACCTGGGATGACCCCCACGTCACTGGTGCCTGAGCAGGCCGCATATTCCGGGATTTCATTCGAGGAGCTTTGCAGTTGGATGGTGGAGGACGCATCATGCTTGCGTTAGGTCGTAGGCCCGCGTCGCGCCACGATCCGGCGCCGTCGCTATGGTCGTACAGGCTACAACGTCTATTGCTGACGCCCGGTGTGAAAGGCCTCATTCGAATCGGCGCTCCTGTTCTAATCGTGTTTTCGATTGCCGCGTTAATTCTGGCCGATCAGGAACGTAGGGTTGCGCTACGTGAGCAAGTCGATCTTGCTTGGTCAGCCGTTGAACAGCGTCCCGAATTTGCCGTGCGCGGAATGGAAATTCAGGGTGTGTCCCCCGAGCTTGATACCCAGATCAGGACGATTCTTGGTCTCGATTTTCCAGTGTCCTCTTTCCATTTGGACCTCGATAGCTTGAGAGAAAAACTCGAGTCTCTGGGTCCTGTGGAAAGTGTGCAGCTGCGTATTGGCGGACAGGGGCTTTTGCACGTTGATATAACGCAACGCATTCCCGTCGCCGTTTGGAGAGGTGCTGATGGTTTGCGCCTCGTGGATCAAACAGGTGCAATCACGATGGTTCTTCCTGAAAGGGAAGCGCGCGCTGATCTGCCGCTCGTGGCTGGAACTGGAGCGCGCACGCATATCGCAGAAGCCCTCTCTCTTATCGAAGCGGCCGCGCCAATCCGCGAACAGGTCCTTGGGCTTCTGAGGGTCGGTGAGCGCCGGTGGGACATCCTTCTGGATCGTGGTCGTCGCATCATGCTCCCGGTTGAACAGCCGCTTTCCATCCTAGAGACCATCGTCGTCTTGAACGAAACGCGGGATATCCTCCTGCGTGATGTTTCTTTGATAGACTATCGAATTCCGGACCGGCCAACGGTTCGACTGAATGACGTTGCGGTCTCAGAGCTCCGGCGTATCACCGCAATCAATCCCGAGGCAGGTCAATAAGATGAAGAACATCTACGAATCCCAAAGAGCGATGCGGGCAATGCGTAAGGCGGCTATGCAAAGGGGCGTTGTTGCGGTTCTGGACATCGGAACGTCCAAGGTTGCTTGTCTTGTCTTGCGTTTTGATGGGCCGGAATTGGATCGAGAAGTGGACGGGCTGCGCTCGATGGTGGGTCGAAGCGCGTTCCGTGTTATCGGCGCAGCAACCACAAAATCCAGAGGCATCCGTTTCGGCGAAATTGATGCCATGCAGGAAGCCGAGAGGGCGATAAGAACTGCCATTCAGGCGGCGCAGAAAATGGCCGACGTTCGGGTCGATCATGTGATCGCCTGTTTCTCCGGTGGTCGTCCGCGCTCCTACGGGCTTGAAGGCCAGGTGAACCTCGACAGCTCGGTCGTGCTTGAGTCTGATATTGGACGGGTGCTTGCGGCATGTGATGTGCCCGATTTTGGCGCGGGGCGGGAAGTCTTGCACGCGCAGCCTGTAAACTTCACGTTGGACCATCGCAGCGGGATGTCAGACCCGCGAGGCCAGTATGGTAATAATCTCAGCACCGACCTGCACCTTCTGACGATAGATGGGACAATGCTGCACAACCTGATGCATTGCCTGAAGCGGTGCGATCTTGAGTTGGCTGGTGTTGCGTCCTCCCCTTATGTCTCGAGCATCTCGTCTCTGGTCGAGGACGAGCAAGAACTCGGCGCGGCCTGCTTGGATTTGGGAGGCGGTACGACGAGTCTGTCGATCTTCCTGAAAAAGCACATGATTTTTGCCGATTGCGTGCGTATGGGCGGTGATCATGTGACATCCGACATTTCGATGGGCCTCCAGGTTCCGTTGTCGACAGCTGAACGTATCAAGACTTTCTACGGCGGCGTTGTTGCTACCGGCATGGATGATCGCGAAATGATCGAAATTGGCGGCGACACTGGGGATTGGGAGCATGATCGTCGCAGCGTGAGCCGAGCCGAACTCATTGGTATCATGCGGCCGCGGGTCGAAGAGATACTTGAGGAAGCCCGTGCACTTTTGGATGTGGCGGGATTTGACAGTCTCCCGAGCCAAAAGATCGTCCTGACAGGCGGCGCAAGTCAGATTCCTGGGCTGGATGGACTGGCGAGCAGAATTCTGGGGCATCAGGTCCGGCTGGGTCGACCAATGCGCGTACAGGGCCTGCCGCAGGCGGCAACGGGTCCGGCTTTTGCGTCGACTGTGGGCCTTTCTCTTTTCGCTGCTCACCCGCAAGACGAATGGTGGGATTTCGAGATTCCCGCCGAGCGCACGCCAGCGCGATCACTGCGAAAGGCTGTGAAGTGGTTTAAAGACAATTGGTGATGCGCAATATTTTGCCAAGTCACCTAAATCGAGGCGGAACTAACTGAGAACACCCCATATTTGGTGGCGAAAACACGTTTTTTCCGTGACGTTTGCGGCGTGAATCGCTAATGTTGGGCAAATTGGGAAAGCAGCGCCCCTTGTTTCGAGGGGCAGAACAAGACAGGCGGACAGATATGACTTTGAACCTCTCTATGCCAGGGCACGAAGAGTTGAAGCCTCGGATCACCGTTTTTGGCGTAGGTGGTGCGGGCGGCAACGCTGTCAATAATATGATCGAAAAGGCGCTCGAAGGCGTGGAGTTCGTGGTTGCGAATACCGACGCTCAGGCGCTGCAGCAGTCCCGCGCCCCTGCAAAGATCCAGATGGGCGTCAAAGTTACCGAGGGGCTGGGCGCAGGCGCTCGCGCATCAGTGGGTGCATCGGCCGCTGAGGAATCGATCGAACAAATCGTTGATCAGCTCGCCGGGGCGCACATGTGCTTTATCACCGCTGGTATGGGCGGCGGAACAGGGACCGGCGCGGCCCCAATCATCGCGCAAGCCGCTCGTGAGTTGGGCGTTCTGACTGTCGGCGTCGTGACCAAGCCGTTTCAGTTCGAGGGTGGCAAAAGGATGCGGCAGGCTGAAGACGGTGTAGAAGCGCTGCAAAAGGTTGTTGATACACTCATCATCATTCCAAACCAGAACCTGTTCAGACTGGCGAACGAAAAGACCACTTTCACCGAAGCTTTTGCGTTGGCCGATGACGTGCTCTACCAGGGCGTCAAGGGCGTCACTGATCTGATGGTCCGCCCGGGCCTGATCAATCTCGACTTTGCCGACGTTCGTGCCGTGATGGACGAAATGGGTAAGGCAATGATGGGAACTGGGGAGGCCGAGGGTGAGAATCGTGCTGTTGACGCGGCCGAAAAAGCCATTGCGAATCCGTTGCTTGACGAGATCAGCCTCGAGGGCGCCAAAGGCGTCTTGATTAATATCACAGGCGGCTACGATCTGACCCTCTTTGAGCTTGATGAAGCTGCCAACAAGATCCGTGAAAAGGTGGACCCGAACGCCAATATCATTGTCGGATCAACGCTCGATCCGAACATGGAAGGCCATATGCGGGTTTCCGTTGTGGCGACCGGAATTGATGCGACGTCACGCCAAGTCGAGCCTGCACCTCGACGGACGGTCGCAACAGAGGCCGTGCAGCCTGTACAAAGGGTTATTGAAGAGCCTCAGCCTGCAGCGGCAACGGTGTCGGCGCCAATGACGCCGGTTGCGGATGAGCCATCGCTTTTTGATGATGAACAGGTGCAAACAGCTGCGGAACAAGCGGAAGATATTTTTGAGGGGCTGGATGATGCAGTTGCTTCGGAAAACGAGCTTCCGGAACCTGCTTACCAGCATCGTCAGCATGAAGCACCCTTCGAGAGCACCGCAGCGGATCAGTTCGTGGCCCCCCGCGCACAGGCCCCCGGTCAACCGTCACAAGAGACACTGCGCCGTTTGCACACGGCCGTTCGGCACCAGCAGGCCGAAGAACGCCCGCAGTCACCCCAACCGGCCGAGACGGTTCAACCGACAGAGCGCAAGAGTGGTTTTGGCATCAACTCCCTGATTAACAGGATGTCTGGCAGTGGCTCCGAGCCGCAGGGGCAGCGGATGCAGCCGGCGGTCAAAGCGGCTAGCCCTCAAGCAGAGCCTAGGCAGGATGCAGAGCAGGAGAAGATTGAAATTCCTGCATTTCTTCGCCGCCAAGCGAACTGAGGTGAAAAAAATTTGAGTAAGGGCGGCATGATGCCGCCCTTTTTCTTTGGGATGTTACATGCCGTCGTAAAGCGTGAATTGTGTCGCCATGCTCTGAGGCTGTAGATCTTGGGGCAACATGGGAAAAGCGTATCAGAAAACGCTCGGCAGAGCAGTCGTAATCACGGGGTCCGGCCTTCACTCGGGGCGTCCAGTGAGGATGGAAGTTCGCCCTGCTGTGGGCGGAAATGGTATCCATTTCTATCGGACAGACATTGACTCTCAAATCAACCGTGTTCCGGCTATATGGTCGAACGTTGTTCAAGAGCCGCTCAATACTCGTTTGGTGAACGGATCCGGTGTTTCGATTGCGACAGTCGAACATTTGATGGCCGCGTTTGCCGGCCTCGGTGTTTCCAATGCCGATGTTTACGTCTCTGGTCCTGAAATCCCGATCTTGGACGGAAGTTCACGGGAATTTGTCCAGGCGTTTTTATGGGCGGGGATTGTGGAAACAAGTGCGCCCCTACAAGTCATAGAGATCCTGAAGACGGTGACAGTCGAGAGAGGGTGCGCGCGCGCGACGCTTTCTCCTGCCGACCGTTTGTCTATTTCATTCGAAATTGACTTCGATGCCGCTGCAATCGGACATCAGAGAGCTTCGTTTTCGATGGAGAATGGGCAATTCCTTCGCCAAATGGCCGATTGCCGGACCTTTTGTCTGAAAACCGATATCGAGAAGATGCACGATGCTGGGCTCGCATTGGGTGGAACTTATGACAACGCTGTTGTTTTCGATGGAAGCGAAGTGGTGACGCCGGGGGGGCTGCGTCGATCAGATGAACCGGTGCGCCATAAAATGCTGGATGCTCTTGGGGATCTTGCGCTGGCGGGTGCTCCAATTGTCGGAGCTTAAGAAGGGGTGAGGGCCGGTCACGCACTGACCAATGCGCTTCTCCGTGCGCTGTTTTCGGATGAGGCAGCGTTCCGATTGGTGGGGTGTCCTGACGACCTGGCTGGGAAGTTGCCTGGTGCGGCGGCCTCGTTTGAGGATTTGCGCGCAGTGGCGTGATGGTGTCACAACGCGAAAGTCGTTTTGCCTGATATTTTTCTATGTTAAACCGCCATGGAGCAGCTTGGTTCTCCAATGATGAGGTATGGAATGCGGCATGGCAATTTGCGCGAATTCAAAGCGTTGTTCCTTGTAATTGCTATACTGCCGGTCTTGGCTGGATGCTCTGGCGGGTCCTCTAGCCGTATCGGGGATCTGGACGAATATTCCGCCCGCGAGATTTTCGAACGAGGTGAGTTCGAGCTGGCTCGCGGCGATGCAGAGGATGCGGCAGGCTACTTCGAAGAAATTGAGCGCCTTTTCCCGTACTCCGAATACGCAAAGCGTGGACTGATCATGCAAGCCTATGCACATCATCAGGATCGGGAGTATGATCGTAGCCGCGCGGCGGCCCAGCGTTTCCTGAGCATTTACCCAGCAGACAGTGACGCCCCTTACGCGCAATACCTGTTGGCTCTGAGCTATTATGACCAAATTGACGACGTCGGGCGCGATCAGGGACTTACCCGGGAGGCGCTGAAAGCATTTCGCGATCTGATCGAAATCTATCCCGACAGTGAGTACGTACGGTCCGCCGAGCTGAAGTTTGATCTGGCTTTTGACCACCTCGCAGCAAAGGAAATGGAAGTCGGACGTTACTATCTCAAACGGGGTCACTATGCGGCGGCCACGACGCGTTTCAGAACGGTTGTCGAAACCTTCCAGACCACGACCCACACGCCAGAGGCACTTCATCGTTTGGTGGAATGCTATCTGGCCCTGGGGCTTGAGAACGAAGCTCAGACCGCCGGAGCGATCCTTGGACACAACTACCGCGCATCGGAGTGGTATCAGGATAGTTACAGTCTGCTGTCAGAGCGTAATCTGAGAGCCGAAGCGAAAGGCAATGGTTGGTTGTCAACGATCTATCGCCAAACCGTGCGCGGTGAATGGCTGTGACTCTGACGATCTGACGCTCTCGGGATCTTGATAGATGCTGCGAACCCTGGAAATTCGGGATATCCTGATTATCGACTGGCTGTCGCTTGAGTTTCGGGCGGGATTGAATGTCCTCACCGGAGAGACGGGCGCTGGAAAATCAATTTTGCTAGATGCCCTGGGTTTTGTGCTGGGGTGGCGCGGGCGCGCAGATCTTGTTCGTCAGGACGCGTCGCAGGGCGAGGTCGTCGCGATATTCGACGTTGGGGCAAATCGGTCTGTAGAGGGAATTCTAGTTGATGCGGGGATACCGTATACGGATGAGCTTATTATCCGCAGAGTAAACACCTCCGATGGGCGCAA
>JAEPMR010000005.1:86226-86489 GCA_017643845.1 Marivivens sp.
GCGTGGATCAATGACAGGCGCGTCTCTGGCGAGGTGTTGCGTCTTCTGTCGGATGCACTTGTCGAATTGCATGGTCAGCAAGATGACAAAGGCTTGTTAAACCCGAAAAATCATTTGGGTTTTCTCGACACATATGCCCGGCATGATGATTTACTCGCACGATGCGTACAGTCCTGGCGAACCCTGCGCGCAACCCAAAAAGACCTAGAGGCGCGCGCCGCGCAGTTAGAACTGCTTCGCCAGGAAGAGGATTTCCTCCGGCA
>JAEPMR010000060.1:0-5304 GCA_017643845.1 Marivivens sp.
CACCGTTTGCCACAGATGGAGACAGCCGTACGGGGCGGGGCGCGGGCGCTCGATACCGATTTTCCCGAGGAGGACAAATTCGAGGCGCTCAAAGGGCGGCCCAAGGCGAAGCGCGGACCGACCGCGTTTCTGTCTGTGCAGGAGGGGTGTGACAAGTTCTGTTCGTTCTGCGTTGTGCCGTATACACGAGGCGCTGAGGTGAGCCGCCCTGCGGCGCGGGTGCTGGAGGAAGCGCGTGCGCTGGTTGAGGCCGGCGTTCGCGAGATCACCTTGCTGGGGCAGAACGTGAATGCCTATCACGGCCATGAGCAAGGACTGGCAGGGTTGATCTGGGAGCTGGACAAGCTCGACGGTCTGGAGCGCATCCGTTTTACCACCTCGCATCCCAATGACATGGATGACGCTCTGATCGAGGCGCACGGCACTTGCGAGAAGCTGATGCCCTATCTGCACCTGCCGGTGCAGTCAGGGTCGAACCGCATCCTGAAAGCAATGAACCGCAAACATACTGCTGAGAGCTATCTGGCGCTCATCGAGCGGTTCAGGGCGGCGCGGCCCGACCTGCATCTTTCAGGCGATTTTATCGTGGGATTCCCGGGCGAGAGCGATGCCGACTTCGAGGATACGATGAATATTCTGCGTGATGCGGGATATGGCACGGCGTTCTCGTTCAAATATTCGCCGCGGCCCGGGACGCCCGCAGCGGAGAAGACGGACAAAATGGTTGATCCTGACGTGGCGTCGGAGCGGCTCTATCGGCTTCAGGAACAGATCAATATCCAGCAGAAAGCCTTGCAGGACAGCATGGTCGGGCGCGAGGTGTCGGTACTGTTCGAGAAACGTGGACGGCTTGACGGCCAGCTTGTCGGAAAGTCCCAACACCTGCACGCTGTTCATGCGATCGCGCCCGAGGCGCTGATCGGAGAAATCGCGCGTGTGAAGGTGGTGGAGAGTGGGCCGAACTCGCTGGGCGGCGTCTTGGTCGGCTAGGAAGCGGCATCCCGATTAACCACAATTTCCGCAACAATGCTCCCGCTCGCGCGGGACTGTCGCGCTATGTGCCGGTAAAACCGTCCGAATTTTGCTTTTTTTAAGGCAAAAAAATGGTAACAATCAGAAGGGGTAACGCAGTGGAGTCGGATCCGCCTCGCGCGTGTGGCGTGGTGATGATCCTGTTAGGAGGTTCTGCAATGAGACGAGGGGCAATGCTCGCGCCACTATGGGGAGCGGTCGCGGGGATGGTGCTGGCCGCAGGCGCGGCGACAGCGCAATCAACCGATGAAATTTACGAGCCGACGATCTGGATCGACCCTGATGGCTGTGAGCATTGGGCAATGGATGACGGGGCTGAGGGCTATATGTCGCCTCACCGCAATCGGGACGGATCGCCTGTCTGCCATCGCAGCGAGATTTGTGGTGTTGTCCCGACTGACCAACTTTTTGCCACGGATCGGTATTCCATCAATTCAGCCGGACGGAGCCGACTGACGCAATTCTTCAAGGATGCGGAGGCATACGGCTTCCTTATCTACGGGCATACGGACAGCCGCGCGTCGGATGAGTACAACATGCGCCTTTCCGACAATCGTGCGAATGCGGTGGCAGATGTTGCGCTGGCAGCCGGCGTCAAAGTGGTGGAAGTGCGGGGCTTCGGCGAGCGGATGCCGCGTGCAACCAACGGCACTGCCGAAGGGATGCAGCAGAACCGCCGCGTCGAAATCTACTGCCTGCGCTGAGGAGAGAAGAAATGAAAGCGATTAAGATTCTGGGTCTCCTGAGCGTCGTGACCGTATTGTCGGCCTGTGAAATGGACAACGCGCTGGAGGGCATTGGACCTGACAAGACGCGCGACCGTGGGATTAACGCGCACCATCTCTCGACGATGGTGGCTGGTATCTGGGTCGATCCGAACGGCTGTGATCACTGGATCATCGACGATGGTTTCGAAGGCTATCTAAGTGAGCGGCTGACGCCGGACGGGCGGCCTGTATGTTCGGGCGTGGCCTCGCCGACGACCGCCACCGGCCCGTTCAAAGACGGATCCCCGATCCCCGATACGCTCTGAGTCGCGCGGCTGCGCGCCGCCACTCTGCGACAGGCGCCCCATTGCGGGCGCCTGTTGTGTTTTGGGCGAGGTGATGCCGATCGGCGGCGCATTTGGACACCTGCGTGTTACATTTGCATGCTCCCCCTTGCGCAGGGGCGATCTTCTTGCCACCATCACAACATATAGTCGCAAAGGAGTCGTGCTTGGCTACCAGTGTCCTGCCCCCGCGGAGTTCTGACATCAGCGAAACCACTCTCGAGTTTCCCGATAATTTCCTGCTGATTGATCTGTGTGGCGAGCATGACAGCAATCTGGCCAAGCTGGAGGACAAGCTCGGGCTCCAGATTCTGCGCCGGGGAAATCATCTCGCTTTGATCGGAGACGAAGATGCCTGTGCTGCGGCGCGCGATGTGCTCAATGCACTCTACACGCGGTTAGAGGCAGGGCGCGCGATCGAGGCATCGGACGTTGATCGCGAGCTGCGAATGGGCGGATCGGAGCAGGGAGCCGCGCCTGAAGCGGGCGACCAGATGGAGATGTTCAAGGGCGGGCCGGTCGAGATCAAGACGCGGCGCAAGCTCGTTGAGCCGCGCACGGATGCGCAGAAGGCCTATGTGCTCAATCTCTTTGAAAACGAGCTGTCTTTCGGTATCGGGCCTGCGGGCACGGGTAAGACCTATCTGGCGGTGGCGGTGGGCGTGTCGATGTTCATCGCGGGCAAGGTGGACCGGATCATCCTGTCGCGCCCTGCTGTGGAAGCGGGCGAGAAGCTCGGGTACCTGCCGGGCGACATGAAGGACAAGGTCGATCCCTATATGCAGCCGCTATATGATGCGCTGAACGATTTCCTTCCCGGCAAGCAGACCGCCAAACTGATCGAGGAAAAGCGGATCGAGATCGCGCCGCTGGCCTTTATGCGCGGACGGACACTGGCGAATGCCTTTGTCGTGTTGGATGAGGCGCAGAACGCCACGACGATGCAGATGAAGATGTTCCTGACGCGGCTGGGTGAAGGCTCGCGGATGGTGATTACAGGCGACCGCAGTCAGGTGGACCTGCCGCGCGGTGTGCAATCGGGACTGCGCGATGCGGAGCGCTTGTTGCAAAACATTCCCAAGATCAGCTTTAACTATTTCACATCAAAGGACGTTGTGCGTCATCCGTTGGTCGCGGCGATCATCGACGCCTATGATCGTGATAGCGAACGGGCTGAAGCCGCAAAGGGCCAGTCTGGTCGCGAATGAGTATAGATGTGAGCATTGAGGACGGCCGGTGGGAGGCCGCCGGGCTGGAGGCATTGGCGGAGCGTGCCTGTGCCGCCGTGTTTGATCATCTTGCGCTGGACGGCGAGGACGTGGATGTGAGCGTTCTGGGCTGTGATGATGCACGGATCATGATCCTGAACGCCGATTTCCGGCAAAAGGACAAGGCGACCAATGTCCTCTCATGGCCGTCCGCCGAGCGCGCGGCGGCTGGCGCTGGAGAGATGCCCGCAAAGCCGGAGCCGGATGCATTCGGGGAGTGTGAACTGGGAGATATCGCGATTTCCTACGATACCTGTGTGCGGGAGGCGAACGAGGCGGGCAAAAGCCTTGCCGATCACGCGACGCATTTGTTGGTGCATGGCACCTTGCATCTCTTGGGGTTCGATCATGAGCGTGACCTAGACGCCACCCTCATGGAAGGAATGGAAACAGAGATACTTGGCAAAATGGGTATTGCCGACCCATATAGGGAAGATGTGTAACACGACGGGCCGCGTGATGGCCGGTCATTTCAGGTAGGAGACGATGGGCGACTCGATAGACGGGCCTTCTAGTGCAGCGCAGGGCGCGCATGACGAAGACACAGACGGGCAGAGTAGAGGCTTTCTGGGCCGGATTCTCGATGTATTGAACCCTTCCGATTCCGCGGCGGCCGTATACGATCTGGCGCCGGTGCAAACATCCACAAATATGACAACCACACCGGGGATGCTGAATCTCCGGCGGATGCGCGTGGAAGATGTGGCGATCCCAAAGGCGGACATCGTGGCAGTTCCGGTCGCGATCACCAAGGAAGATCTGGTGGGAGTGTTCCGGGAGAGCGGTTTAACGCGGTTGCCGGTCTATGACGGCACGCTGGACACGCCGATCGGCTTTGTGAACCTCAAGGACTTCGCCCTCAAGCACGGGTTTAACGGGGAAACTCCGCTCGAACTGCGCGGATTTGTGCGACCGCTACTCTATGTGCCGCCTTCGATGCCCATTGGGGTGCTGCTACAAAAAATGCAGGCTGAACGTATCCATATGGCGCTGGTAATCGACGAGTATGGCGGTACCGATGGTCTGGTGACGATCGAGGATCTGATCGAGCAGGTCGTGGGTGAGATCGAGGACGAGCACGACGTGGACGAGGCTGATACGTTCATCGAAGAAAGCAACGGTGTTTGGCTGGCGCTCGCGAAGACGCCGCTGGAGGACTTTCAGGCGGAGGTTGGCGTCGACCTGACCGCGCATGACGAGATCGACGATGAAGAGGTCGATACGTTGGGTGGCCTTGTGTTCATGCTGTCGGGGCATGTGCCGGCGAGGGGCGAGGTGATCCAGCATCCCGAGGGTGCGGAGTTCGAGGTGGTGGACGCCGATCCGCGCCGGATCAAGCGGTTGCGGGTGCGCCTGCCGCATGCGGTTGCCCGAGGCTGAGGCGCACAACCGCGTACAGCGGTGGGCGGGGGCGCTGGGCGCGCGTCTGCCCTTTTTCTTGTATGGTGTGATTGCTGCGTTGGGGCTGGAGCCGTTTGGCTTTGCCCCGCTGACCCCGCTGGCGCTGGGCGTCGGGCTCTGGCAGGTGATGCGGGCCGATACCGCGAAGGCGGCCATGGCGGATGGCGCGGGGCTTGCCGCAGGGTATTTCGCTACGGCGATGCACTGGATCGTATTCCCGTTTCTGGTGGCACCACTCGAAACGGGGTGGATGGCTCCTTTCGGCGTCTTTTTCATGGTTGCCGGGTTGTCGCTGTTTTGGGCGGTGCCGGTTTTTCTGGCATGGCGCTGGGGAAGGGGGGCGGTCTCGCGGCTTATATGGGCGGCGTTGCTGCTGACGGGCGCGGACCTCTTAAGGGCGCATGTGCTGACGGGATTTCCTTGGGCCGTTGTGGGGCAGATCTGGGCCGGATGGGGGCTGGGGCAGGCTGCGGCGTTGATCGGGATGCACGGGCTGACGCTCGTGACACTTCTGATGGTCCCGCTGGCGGTCGGCGCGGCGCGGCGGATCGG
>JAEPMR010000060.1:5314-7403 GCA_017643845.1 Marivivens sp.
TCGGGCTGCCTTTAGGTATCGTAGTGGCGGCAGGAGTGTGGATCGCAGGAGAGGGCGTCGGGAGGTGGGTTCTGGCGCTGCCCGAGCCCGCACCGGGGCCGGTCGTTCGTCTGGTGCAGCCGAATGTGCCGCAAGCCGATAAATGGGATCCGGCGCGCGGGCGCGCATTTCTGGAGCGGCTTTTGGAGCTGACGCGCGCGCCGATCGGTGACGCGGGTGATCCCGAGATCGTAATCTGGCCGGAAACGGCTGTGCAGGCGCTGTTGGGGCGGTCTGAAAACACGCGCGCGGCCATCGCGCAGGCCACGGGGGGGCGGCCCGTGTTGCTGGGGATGAACCGGCGTGAGGGTGCGCGGTTCTTCAACGCAATGGTGCTGTTGGACGGCACGGGCGAAGTCGACGCCGTGTATGACAAGGCCCATCTGGTTCCGTTCGGGGAATACCTGCCGCTGGGGGAATGGCTGAAAGTGTTTGGTCTGCGCGGTCTGGCGGCCAGTGAGGGAGGCGGATACACCGCCGGTCCTCCGGGCGGTGTGATCGAGGTGCCAGGCTTGGGGCCGGTGCGCCCGCTGATCTGCTATGAGGGGATATTCCCGGAAGAAATTGACGCATCGGGCATGAGGGCGATGGTGCTTATCACCAATGATGCGTGGTTCGGCCCTGCGGCGGGGCCGCGTCAGCATTTGGCGCAAGCGCGGCTTCGCGCAATCGAACAGGGGGTGCCGATGATCCGTGTGGCGAACACGGGCGTGACAGCGATGATCGATGCCAAGGGGCGTATAACAGCAGAGATCGGCATGGGGCAGCAAGCGGCTGTGGATGCGTCGGTGCCTGCGGTGCGGGAGTGGGTTCCGCCCTATGCGCGGTTTGGCGATTGGCTGGTTTTGGCAGTTATCCTGGCGGGAATTATCCTTTTGGCCGGGCGCCGCAGGTGGAATTCGATTGACCCCGCCCGCGATGCGCCCTAGCTGTCCATGCTAATCACCCGGCACAACGGCTTCCTGGCGTGTCGGTGTTACTGAATGGAGCACTTCTCATGTCCCGACCCGATTATACTTTCACCTCCGAGTCAGTCTCGGAAGGGCACCCCGACAAGGTCTGCGACCGGATATCGGATGCGGTGCTTGATGCGTTTCTGGCTGAAGAGCCGACGGCACGTGTCGCTTGCGAGACCTTTGCCACCACCAATCGCGTGGTGATCGGAGGCGAGGTGGGCCTGTCAGATCAGGCGACGCTGAGCCGCTATATGGAGGCGATCCCGGATATTGCCCGCGCCTGTATCAAGGATATCGGCTACGAGCAGGATAAGTTCCATCACGAGACGGTGGAGATCACCAACCTGCTGCACGAGCAGTCGGCGCATATTGCGCAAGGTGTGACGGGCGAGCGCGGGGATGAGGGCGCGGGTGATCAGGGGATCATGTTCGGTTACGCAACGGACGAGACGCCCGATCTCATGCCAGCGCCGATCCAGTACAGCCATGCGATCCTGCGGAGGCTGGCTGAGGTGCGTAAATCCGGTGCGGAACCAACACTCGGGCCGGATGCGAAATCGCAGCTATCCGTGCGCTATGAGAATGGCAAGCCGGTGGGCGTGACGTCCATTGTGCTGTCGACGCAGCATCTGGACGAGAGCATGACCAGCGACGATGTGCGTGCGGTTGTGGAGCCATATATCCGTGAGACGCTGCCCGAGGGCTGGATCAGTGCTGATACGCAATGGTGGGTGAACCCGACCGGCAAGTTTGTGATCGGCGGGCCGGATGGGGATGCGGGCCTGACGGGCCGCAAGATTATCGTGGATACCTATGGCGGCGCGGCACCTCATGGTGGCGGTGCGTTCTCGGGCAAAGATCCGACGAAGGTGGACCGTTCGGCGGCCTATGCCGCCCGGTATCTGGCGAAGAACGTGGTAGCCGCAGGCATGGCCGAGCGCTGCACGATCCAGCTGTCCTATGCGATTGGCGTGGCGCGGCCCCTGACGATCTATGCGGATACGCATGGCACGGGCGAGGTTGCGCCTGAGGTGATCGAGCGGGCGGTTGCGCAGGTGATGGACCTGACACCGCGCGGCATTCGCACTCATCTG
>JAEPMR010000060.1:7413-16267 GCA_017643845.1 Marivivens sp.
GGCTGCCTACGGGCATTTCGGGCGCGCACCGGAGGCCGATGGTGGCTTCAGCTGGGAGCGGACTGATCTGGTGGATGCGCTGAAAGCGGCGGTCTGAGAGGCGCATCATGCCCCATGCAGAGCTGAAATATTCGGCTGATCTGGATCTGGACGCGAACGCGGTGCTGCGGGAGATCGAAGCGGTCATTCAGCGCCGTGACGCAGGGGCGGGGGCGTGCAAGGGGCGCGCCTATCCCACGGACCGTTTCAACCATACGCATTGTCTACTGACGGTTTCGATGCTGACAAAGCCGCATCGGGATGAGGCGTGGACAGCGGAACTGCTGGCGGAATTGAAAGCGGCGCTTGGCGCGCTGCTGGAGCAGCGGTGTTATCTCTCGATCGGGATCGAGTTCACAGGATCAAGCTACATCACTGCAGAACATCTGCCCTGAAAGGTGCCTCCGGCACGGGGCCGGAGGCGAAGGGGATTAGGCTGCAACGGTCCGATTGTCGATGGACAGGCGGCCTGCGCCGAGGGCGACGACCATCAGCATACCACCCGCGATGGACACGTTTTTCATGAACATGATCATCTCGGTCTGTGCGGCCATGCCCTCCATTCCGAAGGACGGAACAAGATGGAACAGGAGGCCGGAGATCAGGCTGAAGCCAGCCAGAAGGAACGCAACAATGCGGGTTTGCCAGCCCACGAGCAGCGCGATGCCGCCGCCGAGTTCCGTCAGGATCACCAGCGGAAGAAGCGCGCCGGGGACGCCCATCATTTCCATGTATTGGGCGGTGCCGGCGTAGCCGGTGATTTTCTGGGCACCTGCCATGATGAAAATGAAGGCGAGGAGGAGCCGGCCTGCTGGTGCGGCGAGGGAGATAAGGGAGGCGTTCATCGGGTTTACCTTTCGAATTAAAAACCTGATTTCTCAGATAGTATTGTTCGCTGGGGCTGTTAATTCGGAAAAATGATCTATTATTTGTGCATTTTTGAACATGGGTGACTCAAGACGGATACAATGTCTATAAGTTGACCGGCCCATCGCCCCATTGATCCACCCCGCAGGGCAGGCTAAGGCCCGCGCATGACCGAGAAGAAGACACATCCCACTGGTGCGCCTTGGCGCAATTTTTACGGACGGCTCAAAGGCAAGGGCCTGCGCAAGTCGCAGGAAGCCTATCTGGACGAAGACCTTGCCGCGCTTTCAGCGGGGGATGTGGGGTGGGATGTAAACCCCGCCCGTGTGCCGCTTGATCTGGCGGCGCGCTTCCCCGAGGCCGAAGAGATCTGGCTGGAAATCGGTTTCGGCGGCGGCGAGCATATGGTGCATATGGCGGCCAGTAATCCGCAGGTCGCGATTATCGGCTGTGAGCCGTATATCAACGGCGTTGCGATGCTTTTGGGCAAGATCCGCGATGCAGGAGTGAGCAATCTGGCCGTGCATCCCGGCGATGCGCGGGATTTGTTTGATGTGTTGCCGGAGGGGTCTGTCTCGAAGGCCTTTCTCAACTATCCCGACCCCTGGCCCAAAAAGCGGCACCATCGTCGCCGGTTTGTGACGCAGGAGCATTTGCAGCCCTTGCATCATGTGATGAAGGCAGGGGCCGAGTTCCGCGTGGTGACCGATATCGAGGATTATGTGCGCCAGACGATGCAGGAAGTCCCGAAGGCAGGTTTCGAGTGGACGGCAGAATGCGCGGATGACTGGCGCAAGCCGTGGGGAGATTGGATCTCCACCCGCTATGAACAGAAGGCGCTGCGCGAAGGGCGCGTGCCGCATTACATGACATTTCTGCGTGGGTGACGCTTCTGGCGTTCTGGTGATGGACGCTGCTATCATGCTGGTTTATGAGGGCGCTAACAGCAGCTGACGAGGCCCCAATGTCTGGACATGGCACCCCGATTCCTATGACTTCCCGCAAGGTATCCGCGCTCAAAGGCGTGGCCAATGTGCCGGGGGATAAGTCAATCTCGCACCGGTCGCTGATTTTGGGCGCGATGAGCGTTGGCGAGACGCGGATCAGCGGCCTTCTGGAAGGCGAGGATGTTCTGGATACGGCCAAGGCAATGCGGGCATTCGGGGCCGAGGTGACGGATCATGGTGGCGGCGAATGGACGGTCTACGGTGTCGGGGTTGGCGGATTTGCCGAGCCGGAGCAGGTGATCGATTGCGGCAATTCTGGCACCGGTGTGCGCCTGATCATGGGCGCGATGGCGACAACGGCAATTACCGCGACATTTACAGGCGATGCTTCGCTCAATGGCCGCCCTATGGGACGGGTGACAGATCCACTGGCGCTTTTTGGTGCGCAATCATACGGGCGCGAGGGCGGGCGGCTGCCAATGACCATCGTTGGGGCGCGTGAGCCGATGCCGGTGCGTTATGTGGTGCCGGTGCCGTCGGCACAGGTGAAATCAGCGGTGCTGCTTGCGGGGCTGAATGCTCCGGGAAAGACTGTGGTGATCGAGAAGGAAGCGACGCGCGACCATACCGAGCGGATGCTGCAAGGGTTTGGTGCAGAGCTGACGGTTGAGGAGAGCGACGAGGGCCGGGTGATTACCCTCACGGGACAGCCGGAGCTGAAACCGCAGACGATTGTTGTGCCGCGTGACCCGTCCTCGGCGGCGTTTCCTGTCTGCGCGGCGCTGTTGACGGAAGGCTCTGACGTTCTCGTGCCAAATATCGGGTTGAACCCGACCCGCGCGGGGCTGTTTACCACGCTCAAGGAAATGGGCGCGGACCTGACCTATGAGAACCTGCGCGAAGAGGGCGGAGAGCCGGTGGCGGATTTGCGGGCGAAATTCTCGCCCGACCTCAAGGGCATCGAAGTGCCACCTGCACGCGCCGCGAGCATGATTGATGAATATCCGGTGCTGTCGGTCGTGGCATCTTTCGCTGAAGGCGCGACGGTGATGCGCGGTGTGAAAGAGTTGCGCGTCAAGGAAAGCGACCGGATCGACGCGATGGCGAAGGGGCTGCGCGCCGCTGGCGTGGACGTCGAAGAGGGCGAGGACTGGTGGATCGTGCATGGCCGCGGCCACGGCAATGTGACAGGCGGCGTCACGGTGGAAAGCCGTTTGGACCACCGGATTGCGATGTCGTTCATGGTGATGGGCATGGCGACCGAGAAGCCGATGACGGTCGATGATGGGAGCCCGATTGCGACCTCGTTCCCGATTTTCGAGCCACTGATGGCAGGGTTGGGCGCGGCGATTACCCGTTCGAACAGATGAGCCAGCGTGCGCTCTGGCTGAGCGGCGGAGGTGCCGCCGCAGCCTATGTCGCGCTGATCGCAGTGGGGCAGATCATGGTGACGGCGGAGGCCGCTGGGCTGGCGCCGTTCGATTTGCGGATTGGGGGATATACCGAAGCGGATGCCGCGATCTACCTCGCCGCGTTGAGCGAGGCAGGGCGCGCCGCGTATTTAGGGCCGATTCGCGTGCTCGACACAATATTCCCCGTGCTGTTTGCCCTGTTTCTGGCGCTGCTGTCACGGGCAGTCTGGGCGCGGGGCGGTTGGGTGTTGGCAGCCAGTTTGCCTGCGCTGTATCTGCTGTTTGATCTATGGGAAAATGCGCAGGTGGCGGCGATGGTTGCAGAGGGCGATCCTTCGCTCGCTGGGGTGGCGTCGGCACTGACACAGGCCAAATTCGCAGCGCTTGGAGTGTTCGCTGTTTTGCTTCTGTGGTCCGGCTTTTGGGTATGGAAGAGGAGAGGCTGAGGTGAAGTTCACGGTTGCGATTGATGGTCCTGCTGCGGCGGGGAAAGGCACGATCAGCAAGGCCGTTGCCGCGCATTTCGGCTTTGCGCATTTGGATACGGGCCTGTTGTATCGCGCGGTCGGGGCGCGGGTGGCGGAGGGTGAGGATCCTGTGAGCGCTGCGCGAACGCTCAAGGGGGACGACCTTGCGCGTTCGGATTTGCGCACGCAGGCGGTGGCGGATGCAGCCAGCACGGTGGCAACCAATCAGCAGGTCCGACAGGCGCTGGTGGAATTTCAAAGAGGTTTCGCGGCCAATGAGGGCGGCGCTGTTCTGGATGGGCGGGATATCGGCACGGTGATCTGTCCCGATGCCGATGCAAAGCTTTTTGTCACGGCGCGGGCTGAAGTGCGGGCCGAGCGCCGCTGGAAAGAGTTGCAGGCGGCGGGTATGGAGGCGGAGTTCGACACGGTTCTGGCCGAGGTCGAGGCGCGGGATGCGCGCGATGCGGGGCGTAAGGACGCGCCGATGCGACAGGCTGCGGATGCGGTGCTATTGGATACATCCGATCTGACCATTGACGAGGCGATTGCCCGTGCAGTAGCCGCCATTGAAACGGCTGGGGGTCGGGCAGGGGGCTGACTCGCGATACGAGGGCAAAAAGCCCTTGTTTAGCTGGGGCATTTCCCCTATACGCGCGCCTGTTGAAGCGGCGGCACAGCCGCGGACGGTGAGTGAGCAGGGTCGGAAGCGTCCGGCCCTCTTTGTTTTCCGTTCAGCCGAGACCAATTGAAACCCAAAGACCCGCGGAGACAACCGCGCGGCCCGAATAGCAAAACGTAAAGGAACTGAATACGTATGTGCGCTAAAGCAACCATGGAGGAATTCGAAGCCCTCCTTAACGAAAGCTTCGAAATTGACACGCCGGACGAAGGTTCTGTTGTCAAAGGCAAAGTCATCGCAATCGAAGCTGGCTATGCCATCATCGACGTCGGCTACAAAATGGAAGGCCGCGTCGAACTCAAAGAATTCGCAAATCCTGGCGAAGCCCCTGACATCAGCGTTGGCGATGAGGTAGAAGTCTTCCTCCGCGCCGCAGAAAATGCCCGTGGCGAAGCCGTGATTTCCCGCGAGATGGCCCGCCGCGAAGAGGCATGGGACCGTCTCGAGAAGGCCTATGCTGACGAAGAGCGCGTCGAAGGCGCGATCTTTGGCCGCGTCAAGGGCGGCTTCACTGTCGATCTCGGCGGTGCTGTTGCGTTCCTTCCCGGCAGCCAGGTTGATGTGCGCCCCGTGCGCGACGCCGGCCCGCTGATGGGCCTCAAGCAGCCGTTCCAGATCCTCAAGATGGATCGTCGCCGTGGCAACATCGTTGTATCGCGTCGTGCGATCCTCGAAGAGTCCCGCGCCGAACAGCGCGCCGAAGTTATCGGCAACCTGTCCGAAGGTCAGGCAGTTGACGGTGTGGTTAAGAACATCACCGAATACGGTGCGTTCGTTGATCTGGGCGGAGTTGACGGTTTGCTGCACGTCACCGACATGGCATGGCGCCGTGTGAACCACCCGTCCGAGATCCTTTCCATCGGTGAGACGATCAAGGTGCAGGTCATCAAGATCAACAAAGACACCCACCGCATCAGCCTCGGCATGAAGCAACTTCAGGACGATCCGTGGGACAGCGTCGAAACCAAGTACCCGCTGGAAAGCGTACACACCGGCCGCGTGACCAACATCACCGACTACGGTGCGTTCGTCGAGCTGGAAGCTGGCGTCGAAGGTCTGGTCCACGTCTCCGAAATGTCCTGGACCAAGAAGAACGTCCATCCGGGCAAGATCGTCTCCACCTCTCAGGAGGTCGAGGTTATGGTTCTGGAGATCGACAGCGCGAAGCGTCGCGTTTCGCTCGGCCTCAAGCAGACCATGCGCAACCCGTGGGAAGTGTTTGCCGAGACCCATCCGGAAGGCACCGAGGTCGAGGGCGAAGTCAAGAACATCACCGAATTCGGTCTGTTCGTTGGTCTGCCGGGCGACATCGACGGTATGGTTCACCTCTCAGACCTGAGCTGGGACGAGCGTGGCGAGGACGCCATCCAGAACTACCGCAAGGGCGATATGGTCAAGGCGAAGGTTTCGGAAGTGGACGTCGAGAAGGAGCGTATCTCGCTCTCGATCAAAGCCATGGACGGCGACCCGTTTGCTGATGCTGTTGGCGGCGTGAAGCGCGGCTCGATCATCACCGTGAACGTCACCGCGATCGAAGACGGCGGCATCGAAGTGGAATATGAAGGCATGAAGTCCTTTATCCGCCGCTCCGACCTCAGCCGTGACCGTGCCGAGCAGCGCCCTGAGCGCTTCGGTGTTGGTGACAAGGTCGACGTTCGCGTCACCAACGTCGACAGCAAGTCGCGCAAGCTTGGCCTCTCGATCAAGGCACGCGAAATCGCCGAAGAAAAAGAAGCTGTTGAGCAGTACGGTTCGTCCGACTCCGGCGCTTCGCTCGGCGACATCCTTGGCGCTGCGCTGAAGGGCGACGAGTAATCGTATAGTTGCCACATCCGGCAGCTAAGTAGATAGACCCCGCCGACGTCGTCGGCGGGGTCTTTTTTTGCGAATCGGCGGACCGGAAATGAAGGGGTGAGCGTGCCGCGGCGAGATTTCTCAGGATAATTTACTGAAAACGGGCTGGATTGGCGTCAGAAAGGGCCGAAATGATGCCGATCAGGGGACGCGCCTATTTCCCGAAAGAAATAAGCTGCTTATAGTCGTCCGAAGAATGCCGAAAGGGCTCGTGCCGATAGATAGCGGGGGGACGCATGATCAGGTCAGAACTGATCCAAAAGATTGCGGAGGAAAATCCGCATTTATATCAGCGTGACGTCGAAAAGATCGTGAACACGATCTTTGACGAAATCACGAATGCTATGTCTGGGGGATCACGTGTCGAATTGCGTGGTTTCGGGGCATTTTCCGTGAAGAAACGCGACAGTCGCATGGGGCGCAATCCGCGCACGGGCGAGGCTGTTCCGGTCGAGGAAAAACACGTTCCTTTCTTCAAGACCGGCAAGCTCTTGCGTGACCGCCTGAACGGTGACTGACGCCGAGACAACGAGGCATCGATGAAAACGATCCGCTACGGGTTCTGGGCTATTGTCGGCTTGGTCCTGATTATTGTTGGTCTGGCCAATCGAGATATGGTGACTTTGAGGGCAATGCCCCAGGCGCTGGCGAAATGGTTGGGAATATCCCCTGATATTACGCTGCCTTTGTTTGTCGTGATTTTCATGGGCGTGGCGGTCGGCCTTTTGATCGGATTCTTTTGGGAGTGGCTGCGTGAACACCGGCTGCGGGCCGATGGGCGTGCGAAGGCGCGTGAGGCGGCTGACCTTCGCCGTGAAGTCGATCGTCTTCGCGGTGAGAAACACGCGGGTAAAGACGAGGTTCTGGCATTGCTCGAAAGCTCGAACTAGACAATGACGGATCCGATACGTGTTAAAATCTGCGGGCTGACGACGCCTGAGCAGGTCGAAGCTGCTGCAGCGGCGGGGGCCGCTTATGTCGGCTTTGTATTTTTTCCGAAATCTCCGCGTGCGGTGACGCCCGCTCAGGCCGCCGAGCTTGCGCTTGTCACGCCAGTGGGGGTGGCGAAGGTAGCGCTGGTGGTGAATGCCAGTGACGCGGAACTGGATGAGATTACGGAAACCGTCCCTCTCGACATGCTGCAATTGCACGGCTCGGAGACACCAGAGCGGGTCGCGGAAATTCGGGCGCGATACGGGCTGCCTGTCATGAAGGCGATCGGAATTGCGGACGAGGATGATCTGGCGGCAATTGATCTCTATTCGGATGTTGCAGATCAGCTCTTGATTGACGCCAAACCGCCGAAGAATGCAGATCTGCCAGGCGGGAACGGACTTTCCTTTGACTGGAGGCTGGTCAAACGGAAGTACTGGCGGCGGCCATGGATGCTGGCCGGAGGGCTGACACCGGAGAATGCGGCAGAGGCGGTGCGTATGACAGGCGCACGGCAGCTGGATGTCTCTTCGGGGGTCGAAGATGCGCCGGGGGAAAAAAATCCTGAGCGGATTCAAGCCTTTGTTAATTCGATTGCGCTGCAGGACTAATCTTAAGGCGCGTCTGGACGTATCCCTATAAATAGATGGGATATACCAATGTATTGCATTTCGATTGAAAGTAGTGCTCCGGGCGTGTTTGAGAGTGGCGCAATTCGCCGGCTCTTTGCACATTTTCGCGTTCAGCGGATCTTGCGGAGGCTTTCTTCTGCGGACGGATTGATAGATGCACATGCCTATTGGATGGCAGGGCGTTATGTTTTGGTGACTGTCTGGAAGGACTGGGCGCACCAGGATCATTACGAGCGAGAGATCGCTGGTGATGAGGAAGCCCTACGGGATATTCGAAAGGTCGGTCTGGTGCCCGTCCGTCGGCAGGTTTCATCGCGCCTTCCGCTTCGAGATGATGTTGCCAGACTGCTCAACGATGGAGTGAGCTTGAAGCCGTCGAAGTTCGAAATCAAGCTGGCAAGGCATATCCAACCTTTACCCCGCGCGGGCATGGCGCTAGTTGGTGAGGAAATGGATAGGAGAGGTGGCCATGCCGGACGATCTCGTCAACAGCTTCATGACAGGGCCGGATGAAAACGGACGTTTCGGGGATTTTGGGGGGCGGTTTGTCTCTGAAACCCTGATGCCGTTGATCCTCGATCTGGAGGCGGAATACGAAAACGCCAAGACAGACGAGTCCTTTTGGGCAGAGATGAACGATCTGTGGACGCACTACGTTGGTCGTCCCTCACCGCTGTATTTCGCGGAGCGCCTGACCGATCATCTGGGCGGGGCGAAAATTTACCTCAAGCGTGACGAGCTGAACCACACCGGCGCGCATAAGATCAACAACGTTCTGGGCCAGATCATTCTTGCCCGCCGTATGGGAAAGACCCGGATCATCGCTGAAACCGGCGCGGGGCAACATGGCGTCGCGACGGCGACCGTTTGCGCGAAATTCGGGCTGAAATGCGTGGTCTACATGGGCGCGCATGATGTCGAGCGCCAGGCACCTAACGTATTCCGTATGCGTCTGTTGGGTGCCGAGGTGGTGCCGGTGACCAGCGGACGCGGAACGCTCAAGGATGCGATGAATGATGCG
>JAEPMR010000061.1 GCA_017643845.1 Marivivens sp.
CGCGACGAGGATACTCGTCCCCTTCTCCAACCGCCGCATCTGACCCACGATGCCAGCGCCACCGACAACCAGTACGGTCTTCAGATGTGTGCCGTCCGAAAAGGCCGAGAGGTTATCGGCAATCTGTTTCGCCAATTCACGCGTCGGCGCGAGGATCAGCGCGCGGGCCGATTTCGGCGCGGGCTTCGATCCGTTCTTCAAAAGCGCATCCAGCATCGGCAGACCAAAGGCCGCCGTCTTTCCGGTGCCGGTTTGCGCCAGCCCCATCACATCACGACCGTTCATCGCGTGAGGGATTGCCTGTTTCTGAATCGGTGTCGGGTCGGTCAGGCCAAGCTCACCGAGCTTCGCCACGAGTCGGGGCGCCAGCCCCAGCATATCAAAATCCATAATTATCCTATCGGCATGGCAATTCACCATGCACCAAACGCCAGCATCCATCGCTGGCCGTCTGCAGGTCTGCGCGCGATGCTGATCCAATGGCCTCATGCCGTCGAACCGACCGGCGCGGCACCCCTGCGTGACTGTGGGAACCACTTTCATCCGGCGTCTCGCACCTCGGCTATGCCATTGATGCTCTGCTCACGCGGCAGGACGTCTCGGATAGGCTGCACATGGGCCTTCGGCAGTCACTAGTCAAGGACTTTGATTGCATGGCTGCCATTCACCACTGCGGCATTTTCGGCTAAGAAACTGCCATCACACCTCTTTCGATGAACAAAGGACACTCTTCACCATGTCAGATACCGCCCAACGGCAGGTGCCCCGTGGTGTGGCCACAATCGAACTGGCGGTCGCAGATGCCCCGCTCGCTTTCGAATTTATTGTCCTTCCGAACGCCTCCATGCAGGCCTTCAGTTCGGCCATCGAGCCGCTACGCGTGCTAAATCAGCTCGTCGGGCGTCCAATCGTGTCATGGAACGTCGTCACTGCAGACGGCGGGCCCGCACAATTTTCCTGCGGGCTGCAATTTCTTCCCGACGGGCAGGCAGCTGCGCCACCGCGGGACACGATTTTGATGGTGTGTTCCGGCGTAGAGCCGGAAAAATCCGTGAACCCAGATATCGTAGCACTGGTGCGCAAGGCCTGGCGTCACGGCAATACGGTCGGTGGCATCTGCACGGGCGCGTATACCCTGGCGGAAGCCGGTATCCTCGAGGGACGTGCGTTCACCCTACACTGGGAAAACACCGAAAGCTTCGAGCTCAGCTATCCCCGCCTCCACTCCAACCGACAGCTCTATGCAGTGGATGGAAAAATCATGACTTGTTCGGGTGGCACCGCATCGACGGATATGATCCTGTCAATCATCCGCGACCGTTTCGGCGCTCTTGCCGCAAACGTGGTAATGGAGATGTGCCTCCACACGACCATGCGCAGCCAGACCGAAACCCAACGCGCTTCGCTGGCCTATATCTATGGCGTGCGCAATGCGCGGTTCCTGCGCATTCTCGAAGATCTCGAAGACCCTGAAACATGGGAAATGAGCGGCGACGAATTCGCAGACCGGCACGCGATTTCACGGCGCCAGATGGAGCGCCTTTTCAAAACATACACCGGCCAGTCCCCACAAAAATACGCCAAGAACCTGCGACTCGAACGCGCCCGCATCCAACTTGTCCAGACGAACAAGACAATCGTCGATATTGCCTATGACTGCGGCTTCTCCAGCGCCGACAATTTCTCGCAGAACTTCAAGCGTCGCTTCCATGTCTCACCACTTGAATATTCCAAAGCCTTCCGTCACGGCCCCCGCGGGCGCAAAGGCTAGTCCAAGCCACAAAATTGCCACAATAGATTTGCGTCGAAACGACCGCCATCGCTTCCCCTCGCCCGCCACAGCACATATAGTTCGCGCAAACGGCAAGCGAGGCAGGGATCGTGGCGCATATTATCGTCGTCGGAAATGAAAAAGGCGGAGCGGGCAAGTCGACCGTTTCGATGCATGTCGCCACGGCACTGGCCCGGCTGGGCCATCGTGTCGGCTGCCTTGATCTCGACCTGCGCCAGAAAAGCCTCGGCAGCTACATCCGCAATCGCGTCGGATACATGGAAAAAGAGGGGCTATCACTCCCCACCCCGCTCTACACCGACCTCCCCGAAATTGATCAGTCCACAATCGCACCGGGCGAAAACGCCTATGACCACCGCCTGTCGATGGCCGTCGCCGCGCTGGAGCCGGATTGCGATTTCATCCTGATCGACTGTCCGGGCAGTCACACGCGGCTCAGTCAGGTGGCCCATTCTCTTGCTGATACGCTCATTACTCCCCTCAACGACAGCTTCGTAGATTTTGACCTGCTCGCGCACACCGATCACGAGGGACAAAACATCACTGGCCCTTCGGTGTATTCGGAAATGGTCTGGAACGCACGACAGCTGCGGGCGCAGGCAGGGCTGCCGCCTATCGACTGGGTTGTATTGCGCAACCGCCTTGGCGCACAGCAAATGATCAACAAGGAAAAAATGGAGCGCGTTCTCGACAAGCTCGCCAAACGGATCGGTTTCCGCACCGCGCCCGGCTTCAACGAGCGCGTTATCTTCCGCGAGCTGTTCCCGCGTGGCCTGACCTTGCTGGATCTGCGCGATCTCGGCGTGACCCAGCTGAACATCTCCAACGTCGCCGCCCGCCGCGAGTTGCGCGAATTGATCAAGGCACTTAACCTACCAGGCGTAACGCCGAATTTCTGATCTACAATCGGCGCGACCGCGTATCGAGTATACGTTTGAGCGTGGGGTCGGTGCAGATGACAGTTCTATGGAAATCCTTCTGGGCGGCAGTTTCCTGCGCGATACTTGCGACGCTCTCAATTCTCCTTCTCGAACCGCGCCTGTCGATGATCGAGCTTCTCCCCGATCAGGGCGCGGCTTGGTACTACTGGAAACTCCCTGAACCGACATTCTGGTCCCGCGCCACCGCTTGGGGCTTCTATATCCTGCATCAGATGTTTTTCTGGGGGCTGATCCGTTACGCCGTCACCCACCGCGAGGAACTCCGCGACAGGGGGAAAATGCACTTGGTCAATTGGGTCGGACTGTTCGGAACCGCTGCTTTTGTCGCCCTTCACTACCTGCAAACCGCTGTCTGGTATGACGGTCTGGCACAGGACACATCGGTCTTCTCGTCCCAGCTCTCCGTCATCTTCCTGCTTGTCATCGTGCTTATAATCGAGGCCCCGCGCCGCGGCCTCTTCTTTGGCAAAGGCGGCAGCTGGCTTGAACCGGCCCGCAGCTGGCTGATCCGGTATCACGGCTATTATTTCGCATGGGCGGTTACCTACACCTACTGGTTCCACCCGATGGAAACGACCCCCGGTCATCTTCTGGGCTTCCTGTATACCTTCCTTCTGATGCTTCAGGGCGCATTTGTCTTCACCCGCGTCCATACCAATCGCTGGTGGACGCTTGCACTCGAAATCTCCGTAGTGATCCACGGCGTCACCGTCGCGCTCGTCGCCGGTCAGGAATTCTGGCCGATGTTTTTCTTCGGCTTCACCGCGCTCTTTATCGTAACACAGATGCACGGCCTCGGCCTCGCTACTTGGGCCAAATGGCTGATCACCATCGCCTTCGCAGGCGGAGTTGTGCTGGTCTACAGCGAACGCGGCTGGGAATATCTCAACGAGATCATCCGCATTCCTGTGATCGACTATGGCCTCGTTCTCCTGCTCGGAGGTGTCATCGTCCTCATCCAACGCCGTCGCCGCACCACAGCCTGACTGTTTTCCTGTCGCCCCCGCGCGCAGGGCAGGCTATGGGTCGGAAATGAACACGTCAGAATCCGACTTTGAGATCTTCCTCGTCGCCCCACCGGGGCTGGAACAGGCGCTCCTCACCGAGGCCAGCGCCCTGAATTTTCCTGCCCCCCAACAGACAGCAGGAGGTGTCACTTTCCGCGGGGGATGGCACGATGTCTGGCGCGCGAATGTCGCGCTGCGCGGTGCCACGCGCGTTCTCGCCCGGATCGGCAGCTTTCGCGCCTTCCACCTTGCCCAGCTCGACAAACGCGCCCGAAAATTTCCTTGGGGTGACGTGCTCAGGCCCGACGTGCCTGTGCGCGTCGAGGTAACGACCCGAAAATCCAAGATTTATCACGCCGGAGCTGCCAGCCAACGGATCGAAACCGCGATCAAGGAAACCATCGGCGCACAAATTAGCGCCGATGCTCCTGTCGCGCTGAAAATCCGCATCGACGACAATCTCGTCACAATCAGCGTCGACACCTCTGGACCGTCGCTGCACAAACGCGGCTTCAAGGAAGCGGTCAACAAAGCCCCCATGCGCGAAACCCTTGCCGCGCTGTTCCTCACTGAGTGCGGCTATACAGGCGCTGAGCCGGTTCTAGACCCGATGTGCGGCTCCGGCACCTTCGTCATCGAAGCCGCCGAAATCGCCGCAGGCCTCGCTCCGGGTCGGGCACGCAGTTTTGCGTTCGAGCACCTTGCCACATTTGACGCTTCAGCCCTGAGTGCGCTGCGCACACCCGCTGCGGTTCGCCAAACGCCACATCGCTTCTTCGGCTCGGACCGGGACGCAGGAGCCGTTCGCATGGCGACCGCCAATGCCGAACGTGCAGGTGTCAGTCATCTGACGACCTTCAGCAACACCGCCATCTCGGATCTTGCCCGCCCTGATCTTCCGTCGGGGCTCGTGATCGTAAACCCCCCGTACGGCGCGCGGGTTTCAAATAAAAAACCGCTCTTTGGCCTCTATGACAGCTTCGGCCGCACGATGCGGGAGCGGTTCTCCGGCTGGCGTGTCGCCGTGATCACAACTGATGCGCCACTCGCCCATGCCACGGGACTCTCGTTTGCCCACCAAACCGCACCGATCCCCCACGGCGGGCTAAAGGTGAAACTCTACCTGACAGATCCACTCCCCTGAGGCACTTGTCGCCGCAGCCAATTTACAAACCGGCGAACAGGCTCGCGCGGGTCTTTCTCTGCCTGCACAATATGGAACACACCGCAACGCTCGTCGGCGAAAAGTTCCACCAATTCGCCCGCGCTCAGCTCGCGCTCGATCCATTGACGGCAGGTATAAGTCACCCCGTCCCCCGCCGCGACGGCGTCCATGATCAGATTTCCCGGCATGTGAGAAATCATCGGCGGTCGGTCTATCCGCACATCCCGTCGCCGGAACCAGTCGGCCACTTCATTAGTGCCCAATTCCTGAAGCCATGGGAAATCCAGCAAGTCCTTGGGATGTTCCGGTTTCTCGTCCCTCACTAGCTGCGGCGCGGCAACAACCACCAGATCGGTTTCTATCAAGATATCCGCATCCTGTGGCAGTTCGCCAAAATACCCGTATCGTATCGCCACATCCAAATCGCTGTCTTCCAGCCTGACAATCTGTCCCGTCGGATTCAGCATCAAGGTAATATCGGGATTTGCCTGATGAAAGCTGCTGAGACGCGGCATCAGCCATTTTACCGCAAATGCCGGTGACGTCGTCACCTGTACAGGTCGCGCCTTGGTCTCGGAGCGCAACCTCTGCACGCCCCGCTGTATCAGCCCGAACCCCGCCGCCAGATCATCGGCCAGTGCGCGGCCCTCAGGTGTGAGCTCCACCCCACGCCCAGATCGCGTCACCAGCTTGTGCCCGACATGGGCCTCCAGCGCCTTGACCTGCTGGATCACCGCAGCATGGGTGACGTTCAATTCCTGTCCGGCACGCACATAGGACCGCTGTTCCGCCAGCGCTGAAAATGCGCGCAATGCATGAAGTGGAGGCAGTTTCAGCCAATTCATATGTTAGATTTACTCACAGGTGTTAGAAATTATGAGTGGCCCCGATACTCGAATTAATCAACCATTACTTGTGAAAAGATCACTCATCTCGAGCACACCAGAACATGCCGCCTCGTAACTGTAATATTGATTAACACAAACATTCAGGAGTGAGCACCCTATGACACAATCCCTCGAAGGCGGCTGCATCTGCGGAGCGGTGCGCTACCGCATCGACGGCGCCCCCACCTACGCCGGAAACTGCCATTGCCGTGACTGTCAGCGTGCGATTGGCGCGTCCGTCGTCACATGGGTTGGCGCAAGATACCCGGACTTCCACGTCACTAAGGGCGAAATCACCTATTGCAGCACCTCACCCGGCGTTCAACGCGGCTTTTGCGGGCACTGCGGCACCTCGTTGACCTATGGCGGTGACGCTTGGGAAGAACTGGGCATCACTGCAGCCTCGCTCGACACGCCCTCAGCCATCACACCCGAGTCCAACGTGTTCCTCGACCACCGCCAGCCTTGGCAGCCGTACGATACCGCGCTGCGCAATTATCCACGTTTTCCGTGAAAGGACGTCCCATGACCATAGCCTACACCTATGCCTGTCGCGATTGCGAGGGGATGGAAGCCTGCCCCGCCAGCATCACCGCCGAAACCAGAGAGGAGCTTTGGCAGTTGATGGGCCACCACGCGCAGATCGCCCATGCTGAAAACCCGGCCGATTGGGATCAGGAAACAGTCGCCTACCTCGAAACCCTTATCCGCGAGGTCAATGTCGAGACAACGGACAAATGATCGTGCGTTCACTGGAGTCGCTGCTTGGAACCAAGGCCGAAAAGCACGGTGTCAAATGGCACAGTATCCGCCTCTTGCACGCCGAAGACGGCATAGGCGTGACCCTCGCCGACGGCATTCTTGAGGCCGGGTTCGACATGGTGCTCTGGCAGAAAAATCACCTCGAAACCTGCTACTGCATCGAGGGCGAGGGCACGATCGAGGAGCTTGCGAACGGCACCCGACACCCGATCAAGCCCGGCACGGTCTACGCCATGAACGACCACGACCGGCACCGCATTCGCATCACAAAACGCACGCGCGTGATCTGTACCTTTGTGCCCGCCCTCACAGGAGAGGAAACACACGACGCAGACAGCTCGCTCTAGCCGTTTACGTCGCCTTGATCTCTCGCAGCACACCTGCCGGCGGCAACTCTCCCGCAGGGCATTCGGCAGAATTTGCACCATAGTTGAACCAGAACCGTTCTGTCGCGGTCTCCCTAAGGCGCACGCCTTCGGGCATGGGCGTCACCGGCACACCTGCCTCCGCCGCCATCAGGGAAACGAGCCGGTCCAACGCCTTAGCGTCGCCCCACCCTCCCATGTAGATGGTCCGCCCTTGCCGGACAGCAACCGGCGTGCCGTCCTCCAGTTCCAGCAGGCTCACTGCCGCTGTCTCGATCTCTTCGCGGTAGCCAGTTACGCAGCCCCCACCAGCAAGCGGCATCGGCATGTCTGGCCTCAGGCTTTCCACCCTCGACACAAGGACATCCATCTCCGGCAGGTCCGGTGGCAAGGGGACGGGCGTCGCCATGTTCAATGTGCGCGCGCCACTACGCGGGCCGATGAGCACGCGGGCCCCGCTTCGCGCGAGCCGCTCCTTCAAAGCGGCATCCATATGCATCAACCCGGGCGCCAGAACCATCCGCGCGGATGCCGGTATTTCGGCCGCAGGTGGGACAATATCCACCGACAGTCCGGCACGGCGCAGCGCACGATAATGCGCAAGCACCAGATCGAAATAACTCAATCCCGCGCCATGGGGCTGGATTTCCCACGCCCATTCCGCCTCGTAGTCAAAGATCAGCGCGACAGGCGCACCGGCAGGCGCGATATCCTCTGCCTCGCTCAATTCCTTTGCAACGGCCCGTGCCTCCTCGATGGCGGGCGCATCGGCGCTGTCGGGGCGCAAGAGACCCGCGTGCATCTGCTCTTGTGCAAAGGGTGCCTGTCTCCAGCGGAAATAACAGACCGCCTCCGCTCCGTGCGCGAACGCCTCCCATGTCCAAAGCCGCACCATTCCCGGCAACGGATTCGGATTATAGGGGGCCCAGTTCACCGGACCGGGCTGCTGCTCCATCACCCACCAGCGTCCACGCCCAACGGCACGATAGAGATCATGGTGAAACGCCTGAAAATCAGGATCACCCTGTCGCATGTAGGCGCGCTGATGGGCAGAATCCGCGCCACCGCGATCCTCCAGAAATCCCAGCGGATAGCTATCCCAACTGGCGATTTCCAGATCATCACCGACCTTGAAATGATCAAAGTCGGTCACCCGCCCCATATAGTTATGCGCAACCGGTGCATCCGAATGACGACGGATGATCTCCGTCTGCAAGCGGTTAAAGCTCACCACCTGATCCGAGGCAAAGCGCCGGAAATCCATCGAATGCGCAGGGTTTGCCTCCGTTACAGTCAGGTTTGGCAGATCAATCTGGTCAAACCGCTGATAATCCATCGACCAGAAAACATTGCCCCACGCCTCATTCAGCGCAGCGACCGTGCCATAGCGCGCCTCCAGCCAGCCACGGAAACCCCGCCGTGCGGCATCCGAATAGGAAATTGTCGTATCGTGGCAGCCGTATTCATTATCCGTCTGCCATGCCGCAATCGCGGGATTTGCGCCGTATCGCTCCGCCAGAAGCTTTACGATACGCGCGCATTCCGCCCGATATCCCTCATGGGAAAAGCAATAATGACGGCGCGAGCCGAACTTTCGTGGTCGACCGTCCCGATCGACAGCCAGCATATCGGGATGCCTGTCGATCATCCAGCGGGGCGGTGTCGCAGTCGGAGTGCCCAGCACAACCTTGAGTCCCGCCTCCCCGAGAACGGAGATCGCATCGTCCAGCCAGCCCCAGTCAAACCTCTCCGGCTCCGGTTCTATGCGCGACCACGCGAATTCACCGATCCTCACCCAGGTCAGGCCGGCCTCAACCATCCGGCGCGCATCTTCTTCCCAGACATCACGCGGCCAGTGTTCAGGATAATAGCAAGTTCCCAGCGTTCTTTTCATACCACCCTCAAATCACCACGCGATGTTCGCGTTGGCCGATCACGCCGGTCTCCATTACGTAGGTTTTTCCAGCGTCCGCGTCACCTTCGGTTCCTTCTGCCGCCGTGGTGACAAACAGCCTCGTCAGATCCGGCCCACCGAATGCTGGACAGCTCGCATGTGGCGTAGGTACGGGCCAGACCGACATGAGCGCCCCGTCCACGCCATAGCGCGCGACGCGCGAGGCACCCCATTGCGCATTCCACAGGCAGCCTTCGGCATCGACCACCGCGCCGTCAGCCCCAAAATCCTCTCCCCGAACATCGACAAAGACCTCCGCTTCGCCCTCGGGCCAACCGGTCTCTGCATGCAGCGGCTGGCGCATGATCCGCCCGTCACGGGTGTCGGTGTAATAGGCACAGCTGCGGTCAGGGTCAAAACAGATCGCATTGCTGATGGTTACATCCGGCACCAATTGGCGCAGTTCGCCCCGATAATATCGGTAAATCGCCCCGGCCCCTGGTTCGGCATTGACCCCCATCGTCCCGATCCAGAAACCGCCCCACGGATCGGCACGGCCATCATTTGACCGGGTCCTTGGATTCTCCGCTTCCAGCGGCATCACCAGCCTGCGCTCCCCGCTGAGAATGTCGAAACGCCACAGGCCAGTCGCGCTCGCCATCAGAAGCGTATCCCTATCCACCCAACCGGCGGCAGATACATATTCATCAAACTGCCAGTGCCGTGACGCGCCGTCCTCATGGCAATAGAGCCGCTTACCTACGATATCAAACCAGAACAGCGCCTCGCGTTCCGGATGCCAAAGCGGCCCTTCGCCCAACATGCAATTTGTGTCGTTCAAGACCTGAACATCTGTCATTTGACCACCTTGTCATATGCTTTGACGATTTGTTCTGCTTTTTGTGCGACTGTTTTGACATCGGCTCCGGGCGTGTAGATGCCTGTTCCGATCCCGAAGCCTGTGATCCCGGCGGCGGCCCATTGGGCAAAGTTATCCGGCCCCACCCCGCCGACGGCATAGGTTTTCGTGTCGGGCGGCAAGACAGCCGACAGCGCCTTGAACCCGTCGAGCCCGAGCTTGAACGCCGGAAAGAACTTCAATCCATCGGCCCCCGCCCGCAAGGCGGCAAAAGCTTCGGTCGGGGTCAGGACGCCGGGATAGGATTGCAGGCCCGCGGCCTTCGTCGCCTCGATCACAGGAACATGCGCATCCGGCGACACCACCAGCCGCGCACCGATCTCCGCCAGCCGCGTCACATCCTCGACCCGCAGCACGGTTCCCGCCCCGATCTCGGCCGCAGTCCCGACCGCCGCGACCATCCGCGCAATACTGTCAAACGGGTCGGGCGAATTCAGCGGCACTTCGATTTTCGTAATACCCGCCGCGATCAAGGCATCCGCCATCGGCACGGCCTGATCCGGCGTGACGCCGCGCAGGATGGCGATGATTTCCCGGCTCATTCGACGCCCTCCGAAAGGGCGGCATAGGCACCGATCAGCCCGCGCAATGTGATCTCCTCATCCGCCACACAGGAGACCTCGGCCGCCTGAGCCCGAAGGGCCGCCAGATAAGGTGCGGCAATCGCATCCGCTCCCACGATCCGCACCGGCTGACCAAGCCAGTAGGGACGCGCCGCCGCCAGTTCCATACCGATCAGAAGGCCCGAGAGCCGCGCCCGTGCCGTCTGTGCCGCCAGGCCGCTCAGCAAGGTCTCCGCCCGCAACGAGAACAGCCCCGCCGCAACCCGCTCGGGGCGCGACATTGCCTCCGCCACCGCCGCGTCAAAAGCGGCCGCATCCCAGCCGGCATCGGCCACCGAATGCCGCAGCACCGACTGCTCTCCCAGCAGGGCAAACATTTCCCCCGTCATGAACGTGCGGAAACTGACGATCTCTCCGGCGCTTATATGCGCCCATTTCGTATGCGTTCCCGGCAGGCACAGAATTCCGTCAAACCCCGGATCAGCCGCCAGAATACCTGCGATCTGGGTTTCCTCGCCGCGCATCACATCGGCGGGTGCTGCCTGCTTTATTCCCGGCAAGATGTAGGCCGCGATCCTCGGCTCCGCGCTCCTGACCAATGTCGCCTGCGCGATCCCCGGCGGCGCACAGGGGACGCTGGCATAGGGCGCCTCGGCCCAGCCCTGACGCGAACCGACCATGCCACAACAGATCACCGGCAGCGCCCGACCGTCGCGCAGGACGTCTCCTACCAGTTCCAGCAACGCCGGCTCAAACCCGTCGCGGGACAGCCCGCCCATTCCGCTCTCGGAACGGCGGCGCTCCAGCACCTCACCGTCACCCCTCATCAACCAGACGCGCAGGGCCGAGGTTCCCCAATCGACAGCGATCCAGTCCGGTGTGTGTTGTGTCATCTCGTTACCCCGTCACCACAACGCCGCCATCAACGACCATTGCCTGCCCCGTCATCATCCGGCTAGCGTCGGAGGCCAGAAACAGGGTCGCGCCCACGATATCGTCCGGCTTGAGCGTATCCTTCAGGCATTGCCGCATGAGATGCTCTTCCAGCGCCTCGGGCGTCACCCACATCTCCAGCTGCTTTTCGGTCAGCACCCAACCCGGCGCCAGCGCATTCACGCGGATCCGGTCCGGCCCGAACTCGCGCGCGAGACTGCGGGTCATTCCATTGATGCCGGAATTGGAGGTCGTGTAGAGCGGATAGCCTGCATTGCCCATCATGTAGCTGATCGAGGTGAAGTTCACGATCGCCCCGCCACCCGCGGCCTTCATCCCCTCAGCCACCGCCTGGCAGGCAAAGAAATAGGCCTTGAGGTTGATCGAGGTGGACCAGTCCCAGAACGCTTCGGTCACCTCCGCCGCGCTGTGACGCTTGTCGTTGGCCGCATTGTTGATCAGAGCGGTCACCGGCCCATGCGCCTCCGCTGCCGCGGCAATCGCGCCCTGAAGGGCCGCCACATCGGTAATGTCGCACGGGATGAACAATGGCCGCACCCCGTGCTTCGCCTCCATCTCGTCGCAAAAGCCGCTGGCATCCGAGCGCTGCACAAAGGCCACCCTCGCCTCCTGCGCCAGAAAGCCCTCGGTCAGCGCAGCGCCGATGCCCGAGCCGCCACCGGTGATAAACACGCTCTTGTACTTGAGGTCATGGAAGGTCGCTGTCTGCTCCATCAATGGCTCTCCCGCGTCACAGGGCGCGTATCCTTACCCACCAGAAAGTCCAGATCCGCCCCCTGATCGGCCTGTAGCACGTGGTCGATATACATCTTCGCATAGCCCCGCGTGTAATGCGGCGGCTCCGGCGTCCATGCCGCACGGCGGGCCTCCAGCTCCGCCTCATCAACCAGCAGCTCCAGCACCCCGTTGCGCGCAGAGACCCGGATCCGGTCGCCGGTCTTCACCAGCGCCAGCGTGCCGCCGTCATTCGCCTCAGGGCTGACATGCAGGATCACCGTGCCAAAAGCCGTGCCCGACATCCGCGCATCCGAGACACGGATCATGTCGCGCACCCCTTCCCGCACCAGCTTGCGCGGGATCGGCATATTGCCCACCTCCGGCATCCCCGGGTAGCCCTTCGGCCCGCAGCCCTTCAGGACAAGGATCGTCTCCGCCGTCACCGGCAGGTCCTCACGGTCGATATTGGCCTTCAGGTCTTCGATAGACTCGAACACATAGGCCTCACCCTCATGCTCCAGAAGCGCGTCCGTCGCAGCCGAAGGCTTCACGATCGCCCCGCGCGGTGCCAGATTGCCGCGCAACACCCGCAGCCCCGCCGCCGGCTTGAGCGGATCATCCATGCTGCGGATCACGTCGCGGTTCCAGCATTCCGCACCCTCCGCATAGGCGGCAATATCCCCGCCCAAAACCGTCCTGGCCTTGCGCAGCCGGTCGCCCAGCTCTTGCAGCACCACCGGCATGCCTCCTGCATAGCAGAAGTCCTCCATCAGATATTTGCCCGAGGGCATACAGTTAACCAACAGCGGGATCTCCGATCCGATCTCGAAATCCTCAAGGCTCAGATCCACACCGACCCGCCCCGCCAGCGCCAGCAGATGCACCACCGCATTGGTCGACCCACCGACCGCCGCATTGGCAAGGATCGCATTCTCGAATGCCTCCTTGGTCAGGATGTCCGACGGCTTCAGATCTTCCTCGACCATCTCCACAATCCGCTTGCCGGTCAGATGCGCCAGCGCCATCCGCCGCGCATCCACCGCAGGCAATGCCGCATTGGTCGGCAGGCTCATCCCCATTGCCTCCACGAGGCTGGCCATGGTGCTTGCGGTGCCCATCGTCATGCACACGCCCTTGGACCGGCTCATTCCAGATTCCGCCGCCATGAAATCCTGCAAGGTCATCTCGCCCGCACGCACGGCCTCGGAAAACTTCCACACATCCGTGCCCGAGCCGATATCCTTGCCCTGCCACTTGCCGTTCAGCATCGGGCCAGAGCTGACGACAATGCTCGGAAGATCAACTGAGGCCGCGCCCATCAACTGCCCCGGCGTGGTCTTGTCGCAGCCGCCCAAAAGCACCACCCCGTCCATGCCATAGGCTCGGATCGATTCCTCCACATCCATCGCGAGCAGGTTGCGGAACAGCATCGCCGTCGGCTTCATCTGTGTCTCGCCAAGGCTCATCACCGGAAATTCCACAGGAAAGCCGCCCGCCTCCCAAACACCGCGCTTCACACCCTCGGCCAGTTCCCGCAATCCGCTGTTGCACGGCGTCAGTTCAGACCACGTGTTGCAAATCCCGATAATCGGACGACCGTCAAACGCATGATCCGGAAAACCCTGGTTCTTCATCCAACTCCGATGAATAAAACCGTCCCGGTCAAGCTTCCCATACCAACCCCGATTGCGACGGTCTGTGGTCATAATCTGGTTCCTTCAATCACCCACATGGTTTCAGGGAAGCTCCACGGCAGGGTGATCCCGTGGGCCATCAAATATTGTCCGCTCAGCTCGATCGGCTCCGACTTCAGCGCAGGCATTCCCCGCGACAAACCGACCGCATCCTCACGGTTCAAAAGCTCGATCCGGTAACGTGCGTCCGGGTCCAGTCGCGTCAGGCACAGCGGGCGGGGCACGATCTGCGCCGATGTATCAGCCTTGCCGGCGAACACAACGAAACGCTGCCCATCCTCGGCCAATTGCTGCTCCGCGATCACCGCTGGATCGGCACTTTCGAGGCGCAGAATATCCGCCCGCGCCAACCAGGTTCGATTCGCTTTCCACCAGCGCGTGACATGCTGCAGGACCGCCGCTTCCTGATCGGTGAGTTCGCGCGGATCCATCTCGAAGCCCATATGTCTCTGCGCCGCGACCCAGGCCCGGAAACGAATATCCATCTGTCGCCCCGACGTGTGACAGGTCCGCGGTCCCACATGGCTACCGGTCACCACCATCGGCAGGAAAATCGCAGCATTATGCTGAATTCGCAATCGCTCCAGCGCGTCGTTGCTGTCCGAAAGCCACACCCGCTGAGTCCGATGCAAAATGCCGAAATCAATCCGCCCGCCACCAGAGGCACAACTTTCGATCTCCACATTCGGATACGCCGTTCGCAGACGGTCGATCAGCGCATAAGAGCCGCGCGTCTGCGCCGCATCGGGCATGGGCAACACCCTGTTGTGATCCCATTTGATGTAGTCGATGTCATGGGCGGAAAGGATCGCGCTGATCCGTTCATAGAGAAATTCCCGAACTTCGGGCATCGCCATATTCAGCGCCTTTTGCTGCCGGCCAAGGATTTGGTCCTCACTTCCCAGCGCCCAATCTGGGTGCGCGCGGTAAACACTGCTGTCCGGGTTGATCATCTCCGGTTCGAACCAAATACCAAAGGTCATGCCCAGCTCGTGCACATGGTCGATCAGCGGATCCAGCCCGTCCGGGTATTTCCGTCGGTCCACCTCCCAATCCGAAAGCGCCCGCGTGTCATCATCGCGATTGCCGAACCAGCCGTCGTCCAGCACGAACCGCTCCGCACCGAGCGCCGCCGCCCGTGTTGCGATTTCCTTCAGCTCCGGCAGGTTATGATCGAAATAGACTGCCTCCCAGCAGTTGTAATGCACTGGTCTCGGTCTCTCGGCCTTCGGAAACGACACAATCCGGTCCCGAACATGCCGCTGGAACGAAACTGCACAGCCGTTGATCCCGTCATCCGAAAACACGGCGTAAAGTGGCGCGGTCTCAAAGCGGGTCATCGCCTCGTATTCCATCCGCGCCGCATGGCCGAACTGAATCTGCCGCCGTCCGTCGGGGAGTTCCTCCGCAACCATCCGGTGCCCGCCGGACCAGCCGTAATGAAATCCGTAGGCCCGCCCGCGCGTGTTCGTCGCCCCGCGTTCAGGCACGATCAGGGCCGGAAAATGCTCGTGGCCCGTGCGCCCCGTACGGTTTTCCCGGTATCGGATACCCGCAGACCACGCCGTGCGGTTGATCTGGAATTCACCACACCAGCGCCCCGCAAAATCAATCATCTCGTCCGCCATCTGCGGCGCAGGCAGCACCGGCGCAGACAGCCAGTGGAGATGCACAGGACGGGAAGCCTGCAGCACGGCTTTTGCGGTGATGATATGCGTTTGCGGATCAATCGCGAAATGGGCCGTGTAGGTCAGTTCCCCGCTCTGATCCCGATAGATGAGCGCCAGAGCGTCGGAGCCATCCGCCTCTGCCGCCTCAAAGCAGAACTTTGGCAATAGTGGATGCCCTTCACCATCGCGCAGGATCAGCCCCGGCTGCCCCTGAAAGCTCCGGGTCGCCTCAGGGCAGATCGAAAGTTCGGGATTGAGATCGAGCATCCCGCCAGTGACGTCCAGTTGGCCCGCCGCGTAGAGCACCGCGTCCTCGTCGCCATCGGGCAAACGCGGCCCCCAGTAGATTACCTCGGGCAGGTGCTCGTCCCGAGAGACGAGCACCATGCTCTGGCGGCTATCTTCAATGCGCCAGCTACGGATCACTTCACGGCCCCCAGTGTCAGACCGGCAATGAAATGCCTCTGCATCAAAAAGAACATCGCAACCGGCGGCAATGCAGCCACGATGCTGCCCGCGCTCATCAGATGGTAGGCGGCGCGATACTGCGCGTTGAAGCTGGTGATACCCGCCGTCACAGGCTGGCTTTCCGCGCCTTGGGTCAGAACCACGGCCCAGAAATAGTCATTCCAGATGAAGGTAAATATCAGCACCGCGAGCGCCGCGATTGCGGGCTTCATCAACGGCAGCACCACGTACCAGAAAATCCGCCATTCCGCGACTCCCTCCACCCGCGCGGCCTCGACGAGGTCGAACGGCAGCGCACGAATGAAATTCCGCATACAGAGCGTGCAGAACCCCGTCTGGAAAGCGATATGAAAAAGCACCAGTCCTGTTTACGTATTGTAAAGCCCCAGATCCAGCGTCAAATCACGCAC
>JAEPMR010000062.1 GCA_017643845.1 Marivivens sp.
GCAGCGACGTGAGGCGACATCTTTGCGTTACAAAGCAGATCTAAAGGGGGCGGACGGGATGGTGCGCGGCCTCTATCAGGACTGCTGCCGTGGCCGACCCGATCTTTGTGCCGCTACTCAGATGAGTAATGGCGCACAGGCCGAGGAGGAGGCAATGGCGGGCGCTGTTTATGAGGTTTTGTTCATTTGCACGGGAAATTCCGCCCGCTCGATCATGGCGGAAGTGCTTTTGCGGGAATTGGGTGGTGCGCGGTTCAATGTGCATTCGGCAGGGACGCGGCCCTATTCGGAGCTGAACGCTGATGCGGTGCAGCTGCTAAGCGCCAAGGGGCATGACGTTTCGCATTTGCGGGCCAAGAATGTCGCCGAATTCCAGACACGAGGCGCGCCGCAAATGGATTTCGTGTTTACCGTCTGTGATCGCGCGGCAAATGAGGAGTGCCCCGCGTGGCCGGGACAGCCGATTTCTGCGCATTGGGGGCAGCCTGATCCTGTACGGGCCGAAGGCACCGACGCCGAACGTGCGCTGGCATTTCGACAGGTCTATGGCGCTCTGCGGAACCGGATCAGCGCATTTGTCGCGCTACCGCTCCACAGGCTCGACCGGCGCGGCATACAATACGAGCTGGATGAGCTCGCCAGAGAAAAGGAAACGACGTGACCAAGATTGCACTGAACGGGCTGGGCCGGATTGGAAAGCTGGCGCTGAAGCCGCTGTTGGAAACCGGTGTAGAGATCGCGTGGATCAATGACGCGGTGGGGGATCCCGCGATGCATGCGCATTTGCTGGAGTTCGACACTGTGCATGGGCGGTGGGACGCGGTGTTTGGCGCGGACGAGAGCGGCATCACGATCAACGGGCGGCGGCTGCCGGTGCATAATGCGCGGCGGATCGAGGATTTGCCGCTGGACGGTGTCGATATGGTCATTGACTGCACGGGCGTGTTCAAGACCGAAGCGGCGCTCGCGCCCTATTTCGCGGCTGGCGTGAAGAAGGTCGTCGTGTCTGCGCCGGTGAAGGACGGGCCAACGGCGAATATCGTCTATGGTGTGAATAACGATGCCTATGATGCGGCGGTGCACCGGATCGTCACGGCGGCGAGCTGCACGACCAACTGTCTCGCGCCGGTGGTGAAGGTGATCCACGAGGGCTTGGGCATCAAGCACGGCTCGATCACCACGATCCACGATCTGACAAATACGCAAACCATCGTGGACCGGCCCGCGAAAGACCTGCGTCGTGCGCGCTCGGGCGTCAATGCGCTGATCCCGACGACGACCGGAAGCGCCACCGCGATTACGCTGATTTATCCCGAATTGAAGGGGCGGCTGAACGGGCATGCGGTGCGGGTGCCGCTGTTGAACGCGTCGCTGACCGATTGCGTGTTCGAGGTGGCGCGGGAAACCACCGCCGAGGAAGTGAATGCGCTGTTTGAATCTGCGGCAAACGGTGCGCTAAAGGGTATTCTGGGCTATGAGACGCGGCCGCTGGTGTCGACCGATTACGTCAACGATGCGCGGTCGTCGATTGTGGATGCGCCTTCGACCATGGTGATCAACGGCACGCAGGTGAAGATCTATGCGTGGTATGACAACGAGTGGGGCTATGCGCATCGTTTGGTCGATGTGGCGATGATGGTGAGGGATAGCCTGTGACAGCAGCGCCGCCGAGGGCCGGGCTTGCCGCCTATCTGACGGTGACGGCGGCTTACTGGGCGTTCATGCTCAGCGATGGCGCGTTGCGGATGCTTGTGCTGCTGCATTTCCACAAGATCGGCTTTTCCCCGGTACAGCTGGCCTATCTGTTCGTGCTCTATGAAATTGCGGGGATGGTGACGAACCTCGGAGCGGGGTGGCTTGCGGCGCGGTTTGGCATGGTGCGGACGCTTTATGCCGGGCTGGGGCTACAGATCGTGGCGCTGGTGCTGTTGGCGCAGCTGGATGCGGGGTGGAGCATTGGGGCGTCTGTCATCTATGTGATGGTGGTGCAGGGGCTTTCGGGTGTGGCGAAAGACCTCTCCAAGACCAGCGCGAAATCGGCGGTGAAGCTGCTGGCGCCGTCGGGTGACGGCGGGCTGTTCCGCTGGGTGGCCGTGCTGACCGGATCGAAGAACGCAGTGAAGGGGGCGGGGTTCCTCTTGGGCGCGGGGCTACTGGCGCTGGCGGGGTTTGACGCTGCTGTATGGGGCATGGCTGTAGTGCTGGCGGTGATTTTGCTGGGCGTGGTGCTGTTCATGCCGGCGGGCCTGCCTGCGGGGAAGAAGGGGGTGAAGCTGAAGGAAGTGATCTCCAAATCCCGCGACATCAATTGGCTGAGCGCGGCGCGGCTGTTTCTGTTCGGCGCGCGGGATGTGTGGTTTGTGGTGGGCATTCCGATCTATTTCTATGCCGTACTGTCGGACGGGACGCCGGAGGGCAATCGCCTGGCGTTTTTCATGATTGGCGGGTTTATGGCGGTCTGGACTGTGCTCTATGGCGTGGTTCAAGCAAATGCACCGCGCCTGTTGCGGGCGCGGGAGCAGGGCGCGGAGGCGCTGATCGCAACGGCGCAGCGGCTGGTTTTGGGGCTGTCAGCGGTGCCGATCGTGCTGGCGCTGCTGGTGTGGCTGGTGCCGGATGCGCCGCTGTGGCTGACGGTGGTGTTAATCGTGGGGCTGTTGGTCTTTGGTGCGGTGTTTGCGCTGAATTCGGCGGTGCATTCCTACCTTATCCTCGCCTTTGCCACGGCCGAGCGGGTGACGATGGATGTGGGATTTTATTACATGGCGAATGCAGGCGGGCGGCTGGCGGGAACACTGCTCTCGGGGCTGTGCTACCAGTGGGGCGGTGTTGAGGCCTGCCTCGCCGCTGCTGGCATAATGTTGATCCTGAGCCGTGTGATGGCGGGGCAGTTGGGCACTGAACAGCGCTAGCCCTTTAATGTGCGAACCACGGCTCCGCGAGACAGAGTGCGGTGGACCGGACACTTTTCGGCAATGTCCATGAGGCGTTTACGTTGATCATCTGTCAGCGGGCCATCGAGCGTGACCCGACGTTCGAAATGGTCGACCTGCGGCGTGCTATCGGCGGCGGCGTCAACCGCGTGTGCTTTTTCATGGGTGACATCGACGCGGGCTTGTGTGAGCGGCCAGCCCTTACGCCGCGCGTACATTCGTAGCGTTATTGTGGTGCAAGCACCCAAACCGGCAGCAAGCAGGCCATAAGGCGTCAAGCCGCGCCCGGTGCCGCCCAGGGACGGCGGTTCGTCGGCGTAAATGTGGATATGCGGGCCTGACTGGATATCCTGAAGGAATCCTGACGGGCTGACTTCGGAGACGCGGATCGTCCCTTCGGGCAAGTCGGCAGGGGCTTCGGGCACTGGCAGGTCCAGGTAGCGGTCAGCCCAAGTGGCGATGACTTCGGCGGCGTAGTCGGCATCGCGGGGCTTGGTGAGCAGGTGATCCGCATCATCGAGGGTGATGTAGCTTTTGGGGTGGCGCGCGGTGGTAAAGATAGTTGCCGCGTTGTCGATCCCCACGACATCATCTGTAGGAGAATGCAGCACAAGAAGTGCGGCATCGAGGTCCGTGAGTGCTGTTTCCAGGCTGGATTGTGTCACGTCGCGAATAAAATCGGCGCCAATACGGATGCTGCGACCTGCGAGGGGAACTTCTGCGCTACCGTTGCGTTTGATTGTGTCGAGATAGTTCTCGAACTGATGAATGACATGGGAGGGATCAGACGGCGCACCCAATGTGGCGACGGCGCGGATGCCTGAAATGCGAGGTGCCGCTGCGATCACTGCCGCACCCCCCAGAGAATGTCCGACGAGGAGCGAGGCGGGCATGTTGCGCTCCGAAAGCTCGGTGGCCGCTGCGATCAGATCCTCGACATTGGAGGTAAAGGAGGTATTGGCGAACTCACCGTCGGAATGACCGAGTCCGGTGAAATCAAAGCGGAGAACGGCAATTCCCATTGCCGCGAGACGTGTGGCGATGCGGCGGGCTGCGGTGATGTCTTTCGAGCAGGTGAAACAATGGGCGAATATGGCCGTGGCGAGATGCGGACCTTCCGGTTTGTCGAGGCGGGCAGCGAGGGTATCGCCATTGTGACCCTTGAACGTGATTTTTTCGCTGGGCATGTGGCCTCCTTGCTTATGAGGCCGAAACTGGCGGTGACCCGCGTCGGATGCAACCTGATATGACGCGGATCACGAAGGTGTAATGCTTGCGGCGTTAAACCTCGCCCATCAGACGTGGATCGAAGGGGTATTTGGTGAGGTTCTCGAATCCGTCCTCGGTGATCAGGACCTGATCTTCGAGTTTGATGGAGAAATCACCGCCTTCGGGGCTGGCGAGCACCTCGACGCAGAGGGTCATGCCGGGCTCCAGCTCGTAATCGAAAGCGCCTTCGACCATCTGGTCTGGATAGGCGACGAGGGGCCATTCATCGCACAGACCGACGCCATGCATCAGGCAGCCGTATTTCTGTTTCTGAAACTCTGGACGCAGGACATGGGTATTGCGGGAGAGATCCTGAATATTCACGCCGGGCCGGAGCATCTGCATGTTGGTCATGATGTGCTCGTGGGCGTGTTTCATCGTGTCGATCATCGCGGGCGGTGGCGGGCGGTCGCCGATCCACCAGCTGCGGGAAATGTCGACGCAGATGCCGTAGGAACCGACGAGATCAGTGTCGAAGCTGACGATTTCGTTGTTGTTAACGATGCGGCCGCCGCATTCCTGAAACCAAGGGTTTGTGCGGGGGCCGGAGGTGAGCAGCCGTGTTTCGATCCACTCGCCGCCTCGCCGGATGTTTTCGGCGTGCAGCACGGCCCAAATGTCATCCTCCGACACATTGCCGAGCGGCACCTGCGTGCGGGCGAAGTGCTCCATCGCGGCGACGGAGGTTTCGCAAGCATGGGAGGCGCAGCGCATGGCCTTGATCTCGTCCGGGCCTTTGACGGCGCGGGATTTCTCGGTGACTTCCTCGCCTTCCATGATGGTGAAGCCTTGGGCCTCAAGCGCGCGGAGGCCATGCAGCATGATCTTGTCCACGGCGAGGCGCATGTTGCCGCCGCCATGCTCTTCGATCAGGACGCGGACCTCGTTGGAGAAGGTATCGGCGGCGACGTCCACCTTATCGCCGCGGTCGAAGTAGAAAAGATCCGCGCCGGAGCGCTGTTCGCGCACGAGGGGGTTGAAAGTGGAGAGGAAGGGCGAGTTCTTATAATCCCAGATCACCATGTAGCCGTCTGCACAGAGGAGCACGGCGCGGAACGGGTTATGGGTGTTCCACAGCTGCATATTGGTGGAATCGGTGGCGTAGCGGATGTTGAGCGGGTCGAACATGAGAAGGCCGCCATAGCCGCGGGCGACCACATGGGCGGTCAGGCGCTCCCACCGGTAGCGGCGCATGGCTTGCAGATCGGGAAGTTCAAGGCCGGCGGCCTCCCATTCGCGGTAGGCAAGCTGGGTCGGGCCGATCTCGATGCGGTCTGCATCATTGGGGGTGTTGTCGCCGAGCGTGTCGCCACGGGTCGGGTCGATCTTGCGCCGGTCACGATAATGGCTGTTCATTGGAGTGTCCGCTGATATGGATATGCAGGAATGATGCGCGTGGATTTTACGGGCGTCCCGTATGAAACCGTCATTTCCTGTTCTGATTTGACACTGCATGAGGAGGCTACGCGTGGCTGACGCCCCGATTCTTCAATCCCGGATACCGGAGTTACAGCGCGAGGTTGCCGCGGCGGATTTGCCGAAGATGAGGCCCGTGGCGCCGGGTGACTGGCTGCAGGTGGACGAGGCATACGGGGCGCAGCTGGCGGAGAAGGCGCGACTGCTGGGGACGCGCGCGCATGATGTGCTGGCCTTGATGCCGGAGGCGGAGGATGCGGCGGCAGAGCTGTTGACTGTGGTGCTGGCCGAGATCGCGATGCGGCCCGACTTCCGGCTGGAGGGCGGCGGTATCCGGCGACCGGACGGGGTGGTGATCGAGCCGGACACGCGCCAGCCGTTGCGGACCCTCTCGCGGCTGGTGCAGGAGGATTTTTGCATTCTGATGAAAGAGGAAGACGAACATGTGCTGAAGGCGGCGCTGTTGTGTTTTCCCGCGAGTTGGACGCTGGCGCAGAAGATCCGTAAGCCGCTGGTGCGAATTCACGCGCCTGTCACGGAGTATGACGGTGCGATCGCGGCACGTGTGCAAAGGCTTTTTGACGGGGCGCAGCCGGGGCGTCCGATGTGGCGGGCGAATTTGCTGGGGTATGAGGATCCGGCGCTCTTTCACCCCAAACGGGAGGGGGAAGCTCATCGCGATCCTGCGAAGGTCGCCGCATATGAGAGGAGCGAGCGGCAGACGGTGCTGAAGCTTCCGGGGACGGGGGCGGTGGTGTTTTCCATTCACACCACAATCGCGCCCATGGTGGCGGGCGGCTGAGACCGCCCGGCCGTAGGTCTCTGGATCAGCCGAGCATTCCGACCAGTTGCATGCCGATCTCGGTATTGGTGAAACCGATGCCTGTGCCGGTGAGCGCCATCGCGCGGGCGGCCATGTTCAGGCTTTCGCGGCCCAACATGAAGTAGGTCATCATCGCCGCGCCGACCGGCAGGGAGAAGGCCAGAATGGATGCGCTGATCGAATAGATCGCGAGCCGATGTGGAATGCTGCGTTCGTTTGCAGGCTCGGGCGGCTTCTGATCTTCGTAGAGCGCTTCGCGGAACTGTGCCAGCGTGGGATCGCGGCCATGCAGAACCGGACGGGCGACAGCATCGGGGTGCACGGGTCCCTGTCGGCGGGGCTGGTGCATCTGTGGCTGCGGCACGCCTTCTACAGTGACGCTGGGGGTCGCGCGGTTGTCGAAGGTGGGCAGGACCAGCCGGTCGCGACGGGGGCGCGGGATGCTGGACCAATCGTTGAGCCGCTTGGGGCGCGGCATCGAGACGACTTTTTCATCCTCGTCAGAGAACAGGTTACGTGCCTCGTCCTCGGTCATCGCAGAATGAGGTGTGCTCGTGTCAGCGTCGGCCTCGGCATCGGCGAGGGCGATGGCCTCTTCGTGGGCGGCGTCGCGCTGGGCAAGCTCGGCGTCGAAACGGGCGGCCAGATCATTCAACTGGTCGTCTGGGCTCAGCTCGTCGCGCAGGCGGCGGGATTTCTCGGTGGACTGGGACGGGACGCTGGGAAGCGGCTCGTCGGGCCAGAGATCGCCACAAATATTGGTGATGGCGGTCAACGTCTCGGCCTTTTCGCCTGTTGGCATCGGAGCGTCTGGCTCCTTGCCGGACAGTTCGTCCATGTTGTCACGTGCCATATCAAATACCTTTTCAAGTACAGTGTCGTAGACGTCTTCGGTGAAGACCTCATCGACGTCGAGCCAGATCAATTCGTCGCCCGGAGCGCGGCTTTCGACGCGGTCCACGAGACGCTGGCAAAGACGGCCTCGTGCCTTGCAAAGGAGTTCATCCTTGGCAAAGTCCCCGGTAAGGCCAACGGAGATCACGAGGCTCGCCGCCATTGGCGGACGGGTCTCGGGGTCGGGGAAATCGGCATCTACATCGCAATAGGCGAGGCAGATGCGCATGGGGGTCAGATCGAAGACGGCGAAGTCCTCGTAGCTGCTGGAGGCCGTGCAGTTGATGCGCGGGTCGCTCTTCAGCGCCTCACCCAGATCGCGGGTAAGTTCGGGGAACTCAAAATCGGGCTTTTTAACAAAACACAAAGCCGCAATCGTACTGGTGGCGAAACTGCTCATTGGACTCCTCCTGTCTCCAGGTCACGTTCAATAAACAATTCAAATTTGATGGGATTGGGCACGAACTGTGGAAATATTGAGAACAATTTACCAAAAGGACAGGTTTTGCAGGTGAACAATTGGTCTCACCAAGCGGGAGTGTTTCCTGAATGAAACAAGGGGAACGGGATCGTTTCCGATTTTACGCGTTATTCCTGAAGTTGTGCAATATTGTTCAGATTGGGGCGCGGGCGCTTTTTCATGGCGAAATACACGCATGGCGGGAATCGCTGCGCGACTCGAGGGGGTATTGTCCGTGGGGGCGGAACAATGGCATGACCATCGGGCGTGTCATAGGGCGGTTTTGCGCAAGTGCGGATGTCTGCGGATGTGATCGGCGCTCAGGCTAAAATAGTGATGGCACCCCAAACAAGAAGGACGATCCCTATGATTTGGCCGATCCTCTGGCCCGACGGGAGCAGCTTTTCAGTCGCGACAAGCAGGCTGAGGATCAAAATCGCGGTGAGGTTCATGACCCCGAATACAAAGAGAAGTGCCATGAGCGCCCAGCAGCAACCGAGGCAGTAGCTCCCGTGGAGGAGCCCCATGCGGAATGCACCGCGCCGTCCTGCGCGCCAGTGTGTCATGAAGAAACCAGCGGGCGTGCGGCATTGTGAAAGGCAGCGGTCTTTGAGGGGAGTCCATTGTGTGAGACCTGCGAGGATCAGGATTGTGCCAGCGATCCAATCCTGAGTGATAACGAGCATATGGGATGTCACGTTCAGCGTCTGAAATGCCCATTGGAAAACCGTGGCGATGAAGCTGAAGGCAGCCCAGATCACGACATAGCCAGCAATAAACTGAGGAGAATGGTCCAAGGTATTACTGCGGAGGGATATCATTCGATGAACAGACACCATCGGTGCAGTGGAGGGCAGCATCATCGCGGCCATCATGACCGACCACATAAGCCAAACTGCGACGGCAGTTTCGACCTTCCAGGCAGCACTCATTGGCATTGTCAGGCGAGCGAGAGGATGATCCATATTCAGAATGATCCAGATTGTGAGCGCCCAGCAGAGCGCAGCCGCGACTGCGAGCAGCGACGTCGGCCTTGGCGGGTGATGCTGTCTGGCGTTCATGAGAAATACGCAAAGTCGGTGGAAAAGCCGCAGCGTTCCACGTAGGTCCACTGGAATGGACCATCGTGAACGGAAAGGCTGGAAACGGACTCGTGTCCGGGGTGATCGTGTCCGGGAATTCCGCAAGATACCGTGCCGTCGAATTCGATGCGGCGGTCAACATGAACCTGAGTGATGTTGGCGATACGGATCGTTTCTGCGCCCATTGTATGATCTAATGAAATGAGAGCTGGTTTTACCGCGTGGACGGTCCCGATGTTGGCCGTGAATGCCATGTTGCCGCCAACCTCACCGCGAAAAATCTTGGACAGCGCGTGGTATTGGCGCTCCGTTGCTGTCTCGTCGATATAGAGAATGATGCTCCACGGGCTGCCCGGTTCGTCGTCCCGATACGAGCCGACCATGCAGACGGTCCGCCCGGAAAGATCGAGTGAGCCCAGATGCCCGCGCTTGATCAGCCAGGACAGAACGAAATCACAAGTTTCATGGGTTGCTCGGCCCAGAGCCACTCCGTTTTGTCGGCGGCAGGGGCATATCGCGTCGCAATTACAGGCTTCGTAGTAGGAGCCTTCGATGTGGTAATGGGTTTGATCTTGCATTGAATGAGTCCCCTGTCAGACTTGAAACATGACGTCTGGCAGGTTTGCAGAGGGACTGTTCCCTGTTCCACTTCTGAGAGTGGAGCAATCCTACTACACTTTCTGAAGTGGTTTGCGACCGTTTGATCGGGCATAGTCGGGTCAGAGGTGCAAAATGACCGAGGCAAATTACCCCAAGTTCTGCCCTGTCGCGATGGCGGCCAGTTTGCTGGAGCCGAGGTGGACGATGTTGGTGCTGTGTGAAATGTGGTCGGGGTCGACGCGCTTCAGCGAAATTCAGCGGGGCGTTCCGGGGATGTCACCCGGCTTGCTTTCGAAGCGGCTCAGGGAAATGGAAGCCAATGGATTGATCCGGCGGGGGAACGGAGGAAAAGCTGTCCACCGCGAATATTTCACGACAGCGATTGCCGACGAGCTTGAGCCCCTCGTGCGCGGGTTGGGAGAGTGGGCGCATCGCAACGTCGATAGTGACGTCACGCTACAATGTCTCGATGCGCGCATGCTGATGTGGAATATCCGGCGGAAAATTGATTTGCTTCACCTCCCGCGCCGCAAGAGTGTGATCCAGTTCACCCTGAAAAACCCGCCAGAAGCGGACGCGCTCTACTGGCTGGTTGCAAAGCCAGGTGAAGAGACGGATCTGTGCTACGCCGATCCAAAATTTGATGTGGATTTGTTTGTGGTAGCGGATCTGCGGGCGTTCACTTCGGCTTGGATGGGGCATTCAAGCTTTCAAAGCGAGATCGACGCGGGCCACATCCTGCTCTCAGGCTATGAACTATTGGCGCGAACGATGACGCGCTGGCTAATCCGCAGCAGCTTTGCTGATGGCGCGGATGGTGATGTCCGGCCGGCATCGCTCAAAAGCGTCTAAGCTTTCATCATTTTCAGGTGGGATACTGTATGTCTCGGTGAAGGGAGGCGGGGCAAACTGTGTGCGCTCACCCGAACCGAATCCAACGTGAGTTGGGAGCATTTAAGGACGTTCGGTGGTGAAACAAAAAAGGGCGCCGAGAGGCGCCCTTTTGTCAACTTGATCCGAAGCGGAATTAGCAGCTGTAGTAGAGCTTGAATTCCATCGGGTGGGGGGTGTGCTCGTAGGCGTAGACCTCTTCCCATTTCAGATCGACATAGCCCTGGATCTGGTCTTTGGTGAACACGTCACCGGCCAGCAGGAACTCGTGATCCTTTTCCAGCTCTTCGAGCGCTTCACGCAGGCTGGCGCAGACGGTCGGGATGTCTGCCAGCTCTTCCGGCGGAAGGTCGTAGAGGTCTTTGTCGGAAGCCGGGCCCGGATCGATCTTGTTCTTGATGCCGTCGAGGCCGGCCATCAGGAGTGCCGAGAAGGCGAGATACGGGTTGGCTGCCGGATCGGGGAAGCGGGCTTCGACGCGCTTTGCCTTCGGGCTTTCCGACCACGGAATACGGACGCAGCCGGAGCGGTTGCGTGCAGAGTAGGCGCGCAGCACGGGGGCTTCGAAGCCGGGGATCAGACGCTTATAGGAGTTGGTCGACGGGTTGGTAAAGGCGTTCAGCGCTTTCGCGTGCTTCAGGATGCCGCCGATGAACCACAGAGCCTCGTCGGAGAGATCGGCGTATTTGTCGCCAGCGAAGAGCGGCTTGCCGTCTTTCCAGATCGACATGTTGACGTGCATGCCGGTGCCGTTGTCGCCTGCGATGGGCTTCGGCATGAAGGTTGCCGACTTGCCGTAAGCCTGTGCGACGTTGTGGATGACGTACTTGTACTTCTGGATCTCGTCGGCCTGCTTGGTGAGCGAGCCGAAGATCAGACCCAGCTCGTGCTGACAGGAGGCCACTTCGTGGTGGTGCTTGTCGACCTTCATGCCCATCCGCTTCATGGTGGAGAGCATTTCGGAGCGCATGTCCTGAGCATCGTCGATCGGGTTGACGGGGAAGTAGCCACCTTTAACGCCCGGACGGTGACCGGTGTTGCCCATCTCGTATTCGGTGTCGGAGTTCCATGCGCCGTCGATGGCGTCAACTTCGTAGGAGACCTTGTTCATGGTGACCGAGAAGCGGACGTCGTCAAAGACGAAGAATTCTGCTTCGGGGCCGAAGAAAGCTGCGTCGCCGATGCCGGAGGACTTCAGGTAGGCCTCGGCCTTGACCGCGGTGCCGCGCGGGTCGCGGTCGTAGGCTTCGCCGGTGTCTGGCTCGACCACGTTGCAGTGAATGCAGATGGTCTTTTCCGCGTAGAACGGATCGACATAGGCGCTGGTAGTGTCGGGCATCAGTTTCATGTCGGACTGGTCGATCGACTTCCAGCCGGCGATGGAGGAGCCGTCGAACATGAAGCCTTCTTCGAGGAAGTCTTCGTCAACAAGGTCAGACACGATGGTGACGTGCTGCAGCTTGCCGCGCGGGTCGGTGAAACGGATGTCGACGTATTCAACGTCTTCGTCCTTGATGAGTTTGAGAACGTCAGCTGTGCTCATGAGTTTTCCTCTTGGCTGAATGTCTGTTGAAGATGTGCGGATCAGAGGGCGTCTTCGCCCGATTCACCGGTGCGGATGCGGATCGCCTGTTCGACGGGCGAAACGAAGATTTTACCATCGCCGATCTTGTCGGTCTTGGCGGCATTGATGATGGCCTCGATTGCGCCGTCGACCTGATCGTCGGCAAGGACCACTTCGATTTTGACTTTCGGAAGGAAGTCCACGACATATTCAGCGCCGCGATAGAGCTCGGTATGGCCCTTTTGACGGCCGAAGCCTTTGACTTCGACCACGCTGAGGCCCTGAACGCCAACATCTTGTAGCGCTTCCTTTACCTCATCGAGTTTGAACGGCTTGATGATCGCCTCGATCTTTTTCATGGCCGACTCCCTTTGTCCCATGGTTTGGCACGTCTCACCACTTCCATTGGGCAGGCACAATTGGCTAGGCTTCGGAGACGGGTGCGCGGCATTCGAAAAAACCTTGGGTGCCTAATTTTTGTGCAATTAGCCTGCGTGGCGGGCATTTTGAAAACTTCTGGAGCCTAATAGATGACCGACCTGCTTACATCCGCCCAAATGCGCGTCATCGAGGGGCGGGAAATCGAGTCGGGCGCGGTGTCGGGTGCGGAATTGATGGAGCGGGCCGGGCGGGGTGTGGTCGCCGCCGTTTTCGAGCGCTGGCCGGATTTCGCGCGGTCATCGGAGCGGGCCGTGGTGCTATGCGGACCGGGGAATAACGGCGGGGACGGGTTTGTCATCGCGCGGCTGCTTCGCGATTGGGGCTGGACGGTGTCTGTCTATCTCTATGGCGAGGTTGAGAGCTTGCCGCCCGACGCGCGGCTGAACCATGACCGCTGGCTTGAGCTGGGTGAGGTAAGGCCGCTGGGGTTCCCGGCCTGCGATGCTGACATGACCGAGCGGTTGGCGGCGGAGGTCGATGGCGCGGCGCTGATCGTGGATGCGTTGTTTGGAACGGGGTTGACGCGGCCGGTGGCGGCTTTGGCCCCGGTTTTTGCAGCGGTGTCAGGCGCGCGCGTTGTGGCGGTGGATATTCCGAGCGGGCTGTGCGCCGATAGCGGGCGGGTGATCGGCACGGATGTTCTGCCCGCGGCGCTGACGGTGCCGTTCCATCGGGCCAAGCTGGGACACTATTTGGCGCGTGGGCCGGAGATTTGTGGCGCGCTGGATGTGCGCGACATTGGTTTACCGCTTTCACAGGATTGCGGTGACGTGCGATTGGCGGTGCCGGATGCGGCGCGGCTGGAGAAGGCGGCGGCGGGGCATAAATACGGGCACGGACATGCGCTGGTCCTGACGGGTGGCGCGGGACGGACAGGTGCGGCGCGGCTTGCGGCTCGGGCCGCATTGCGCAGTGGGGCCGGGCTGGTGACGCTGGGCGTGCCGGGGGCCGCGCAGATGGAAGTGGCGTGCCAGATCACGGCGATGATGCTGACACGGATCGACGATGCAGATGGGCTGATCGACGTCCTGAGGGATACGCGGATCGGGGCGTTGTGCCTCGGCCCAGGTCTGGGGCAGGCGCGGGCGCGGACGCTGGTGCCGGTGGCGTTGGATGCCGGACGGTATGTGGTTCTGGATGCGGATGCGCTGACGGCATTTGAGGAGGAGCCAGAGGCGCTATTCAGGCAGCTGCACGACCGCGTGATCCTGACGCCGCATCTGGGCGAATTTGCGCGTCTGTTTCCTGATCTGGCCGCTGCGATTACAGAGGAGGTGACGCAAGGGCCGGCTATGTCGAAGGTTGTGGCTGTGCGGCGGGCTGCCGAACGGGCTGGGGCGGTCGTTTTGCTGAAGGGGCCGGATACGGTCATCGCGGCACCGGACGGGGACTGCGTGGTCGCGGCGGCGAGCTATGCGGATGCGGCGCCGTGGCTGGCAACGGCTGGATCAGGAGATGTGCTGGCGGGGATCATAACCGGCCTTCTGGCGCGCGGGTTTGACCCGATCGCGGCAGCAGAGACCGGCGCGTGGCTGCACGCGGCTTCGGGGCGCGCGGCGGGAGCGGGTTTGATTGCGGAGGATCTGCCGGACATGCTGCCGGATGTGTTCCGGCAGCTTGGGCTTTAACCGACAGACGCGCCGATTTCGAGGCCGTCTGCATAGATGATCTCGGGCTTCTCAAAGACCAGATCATAGAGGCGGACGGTGGTTTCTTCCTCCGCGCGGGTGATGAACTCCCCATCGCACAGGCGCGACGCGGGCACCATTGCGGAGGGTTTGTCGTAGAGGGCGCGGGCGCGCCAATCGCGGATGTGGATGAACGTATCCGGCCCGAGGGTCAGATCCTCGTCAGGGCGGTCGTAGCCGAGCGCACCTGCGCTGATCTTAACAGGGTGCATCGTCACCTCACGGACGCGGATGGCGCGGAGAACGGCGCGGCCACTGCCGCGTGTGATGATGCGATCGCCTTGCTGGAGATGCTCGACGGGGAGGATTCCCTCCATCGTCATGATGTTGGTGCCGGCGGCGAGACCCTTCTGTACAACCTGTACAGGGGCCGCGACCGTGAAACGGTCGGTAACTTCAGTGTGCATGGCGGTTCCCGCTCTTGCTGTATCTGCCTCAGTATTTTCAACCAGAGTATGTCAAAATTTGGTTCCTGTCTCGCATTTTCTGGGGCGCCTGTGGATAAATCCGTCTCTTGCAGCCGCGAAAGACGGTGCTATAGAGGCTTTCGGATCGCGGGTGTGGCGAAATTGGTAGACGCACCAGATTTAGGTTCTGGCGCCGCAAGGCGTGGGGGTTCAAGTCCCTCCACCCGCACCAAATTCCCGAAAAATAACGACGGGTGGATTAAAAAAGCCACCGGGCTGGGCCGGTGGCTCTGATCTTGTCTGTTCGCTGGCTTTATTCGTATTTCTTGATTTCGCCGGACTTGAGGCGCGACAGATAGCTGTCGAGTTCGCCTTTGACGATCGGCATCAGGAAATAGAGGGCGACGATGTTGACCACCGCCATTGCGAAGATCGCGGCATCTGAGAAATCGATCACCGGACCAAGGTTGGCAGAGGCGCCAATCACCACGAAGACGCAGAAGATCACCTTGAACACGACTTCTTTCGTCTGGCCTTCGCCAAACAGGAAGGTCCAAGCCTTGAGGCCGTAGTAGGACCAGCTGATCATCGTCGAGAATGCAAAGAGGATCACGGCGATGGCCAGAATATACTGGAACCAGCCAAAGGACGAAGAGAAGGCGGCCGAGGTGAGCGCTACACCTGAGTTTCCATCAACCGTCTGGATCGCGCTGCCTGATTCATTGAGCAGGTAGAGCCCGGTTTCAGGGTCCGAGACGAGCTGGCCGGTGATGATGATCACGAGCGCGGTCATGGTGCAGATGACAACGGTGTCGATGAACGGCTCCAGCAGGGACACAAAGCCTTCGGTGATCGGTTCTTTGGTGCGGACCGCCGAGTGCGCGATCGCCGCGGAGCCGACGCCGGCCTCGTTGGAGAAGGCCGCACGTTTGAAGCCCTGGATCAGCGCGCCGACCATGCCGCCCGCGACGCCAAGACCGGTGAAGGCACCCGCAAAAATCTGGCCGAACGCCCAACCGATCATGTCCGCGTTCATCAACAGAATGACAAGTGC
>JAEPMR010000063.1:0-7771 GCA_017643845.1 Marivivens sp.
GGGCGCGGCGGAGGTCTTCGAGAAGCGCTGTGAATTCGCGCGCGTCCGTTGCCTGATGGCGGCCAACAAGCACGTAGTCATAGCCGGTGCGGGCGTCTGTCGGCAGGATATGGCGGGCCGCTTCACGCAGGCGGCGCTTGGCGCGATTGCGGGCGACGGCATTGCCGACCTTTTTGGAACAGGTAAAACCCACGCGGGGCGGCGCATCGTCCCCCCTGTCGAATGCCTGAAGGTGCAATCCGGGCATGGCCTGACGGCGCCCTCTGGCCGCGCGGAGGAAATCAGCGCGTTTAACGAGCACCTCGGGTAAACGGTTACGCACAGCAACGAAAACCGCCGCAGGCTGCGCCTCGGCGGTTTTGTTTGATATCCTGTCCGGCGGTGTCATGCGACCCCGCGTCAACGCTTACGCGCTGAGCGACTTCCGGCCACGCGCGCGACGCGCGTTCAGGATTTTGCGGCCGGCTTTGGTCGCCATGCGCGCACGGAAACCGTGGCGGTTCTTGCGCACCCGGTTCGAGGGTTGGAACGTGCGTTTCATCGCGTTCTCTCCGTAGCCTTGGGGCCGATCCAAAAGGATTCGAGGCCCGATCTCATTCGAAGCCCTGCCTTTAGAGGGGGGCGGGGCAGGTGTCAACGGCTGGCTTGCGGAAAACGCACAAGAATCTCGTGCCGCGCTTGCCTCGCCGGGTGGTCGCTTCAGATCTTACGGAAATCCGCAGCGGAGGTGTCTTATATTCAGTCGGCGATCGGGTGGTAGCAGGCGACCCGCACGCCATCCGATTGTCCCTCAAGACGAGGCGCTTCACTCCCGCATTGGTCACTGGCAAACGCGCAGCGCGCGCGAAATGCGCATCCAGCCGGCGGGTTCAGCGGATCGGGCAACTCGGTTTCGCGTCCCTCTGGCGCGGTCAACGGACGCCCAACCACGGGCGCACTGTCAGCCAGAAGCTTGGTATAAGGATGTTTGGGATGAGCAAAGACTTCATCCGCCGGACCTACCTCGACCACAGAGCCAAAATACAGCACCGCGACCCGGTCACTGACGGCTTCAACCACCGCAAGATCGTGGCTGATGAACAGGTAGGTCAGCCCAAACCGTTCCTTTAAATCGGCCAGCAGGTTCAGGACCTGCGCTTGCACAGATACATCCAGCGCCGAAACGGGTTCATCGAGGATGAGGATACGCGCATCCGCTGCCAGCGCGCGGGCAATGCCGATCCGCTGTGCCTGACCGCCGGAGAATTCGTGCGGATAGCGATCCAGAAATTCTTCGCGCAGGTTCACCGCGGAAAAGATTTCCCGTATGCGGTCCGCGCGGGTCGCCGCAGGCATATTGTGCAAATGCTTAAGGGGCGCGTCCATGATCTGACGGATCGTCTTGCGCGGGTTGAGGCTGCTGATCGGATCCTGGAATACATATTGGATTTTGCGTCCGAAAAAGGCCGGGTCTGCGTTGTCCAGCGGCTCTCCATTGATCTCGATCGTGCCGGAGCTGGGTGGCAACAGGCCGACAAGCATCCGCGCGAGGGTGGATTTGCCACAACCGGATTCACCGACGATGCCAAGAGTTTCACCCGCTTCCACTGCCAATGACAACGGTTGAACAGCACGCACCAGCGCCTTTGGCGGGCCGAACAGGCGCTTGCCGACAGGAAAGGACTTGCTGAGGCCGGTCAGTTTGAGGGCGGTTGTCATTGGCTTGCCTCCTGCGCCGGGGTTTCCGGGGCGATGCAACGGACCATGTTTTCGGCACCGTGCCGGACCAGCTCTATATTTCCCTGCCGGCAGGCATCGGTCGCCTTATGACACCGATCTGCAAAGGCGCAGCCCTCGGGCAGCTTGTCCACTACAGGCGGCAGGCCAGGAATGGCTGCCAATTCGCGCCGGCCTTGCCCGAGTTCCGGCACGCAGGCCATAAGTCGCGACGTGTATGGGTGGGCCGGAGCATTCAGAACGGTCTGTGTCGGGCCTTCTTCGACAATACGGCCCGCATACATCACCGCGACCCGGTCACACAGCTGGGCCACCACGCCGAAATCATGGGTTATAAAGATGATTGCCAATCCACGCTGGCGCCGCAGATCATCCAGCAACGACAGGATTTGCGCTTGCACGGTGACATCCAACGCTGTGGTCGGTTCGTCCGCAATGATGACCTCGGGCTCGTTGGCCAGCGCCATCGCGATCCCCACGCGCTGTCGCATGCCACCGGACATCTCGTGCGGGTAGCTGTCAATGCGCACTTCCGCATTGGGAATGCGCACCGATTTCAAGAGGTCGATAGCGTGGGCCCGGGCCTTAGACCTATCAATTGAGTGATGGGCGCGAACCGCCTCGATAAGCTGCTCGCCAACCGTGTACAGCGGATGGAGCGTGGCTAGGGGATCCTGGAAAATGTAGGCGATCCTGTCGCCCCTGAGAGACCGGAGTTTCTCGTAGGGCGCGCCGATCAGATCCTCCCCCTTGTAATGCACCGCGCCACCGGTGATCACTCCGGGGGGCGAGGCCACCAGTCCCATGATGCTGAGGGCTGTCACCGATTTGCCAGAGCCGCTTTCGCCGATCACCCCAAGGCATTCGCCAGGGTTTACTTGCAAATCCACGCCTCCCACGGCCTTGTAAATGCGGTCCTTGACCTGGAACTGCGTCTTCAGTCCGCGCAGCGCAAGCAAGGTATCTGCCTTGGCCTCGGGGGGAAGTCCCGTCCGTTTGACCATGGTTGTCGGCATGGGGCGGGACAGGGCACCGGATTTCAGGCGCGGGTCCAGAGCGTCGCGCACCCCGTCCCCCAGAAGGTTGATCGCCATGACGATGATCAGAATCATCGCGCCAGGCACGACGGAGGTATGCGGATTTGTGATCAGGGCCGAGCGCGCTTCGCCCAGCATCGACCCCAGATCGGCTTGGGGTGGCTGCGACCCAAGACCCAGAAAGCTCAATCCGGCGGTCTCAAGGATCATCCAGCCGATGGTGGTCGACATGGCGATCACGATCACCGGGATCACGTTTGGCAGCACTTCGGTCAGGATTATGCGGGTGTCCGTCATGCCAGACAGCCGCGCCGCATCGACGAATTCCTTGTGCGCGATGCCCACGGTGATGCCACGAATGTTGCGGGCAAAGAACGGGATGTTGACGGCGGCTACAGCGATCAGCGCGTTCATCAGCCCCGGCCCGAGAGCCGCGACAATGGCGAGCGCCAGCAGGATGTAGGGAAAGGCCATCAGCATATCGACGCCGCGCATGATGATATTGTCCGTGCGTCCGCCGTAGAAGCCTGCGATGATGCCGATTGCCGCGCCGAGTGTCGCGGCTATGATTGCAGCGGCAAAGCCCACAGCAAGCGATAGGCGTGTGCCCCAAAGCAGACGGCTGAGAAGGTCGCGCCCCAGGTGATCGGTGCCCAGCAGGGCGCCGTCGGAAAACGGCCGCTTGAAGCGCTGCGCTGTGTTGGTCACATCAGGATCGGCCAGCGGCAGAAGCGGCGTGATCAGCGCGAGCACGACGACCAGCCCCATCACGATCAATCCGCCAAGGGCCAAGCGGTTTCGTGCAAGAAGCTTGAGAAACGCCATCATGTCTTGATCCTCGGGTCCAGGAGGCTTTGCGCGACATCGACAGCGATGTTGAACATGACGTAGCAGGCCGCGACGAAGACGACGCCGCCCTGTACCAGCAGAATATCCCGTTTCAAGATGGCGTCGACCAGCATGCGCCCGACCCCGGGCCACTGGAACACCATCTCGATATAGACCGCGCCAGACAGAACAAAGCCTGCCTGCACCCCCAGCACCGGAATGATGCTGACCATGGCGGCGCGCAGGGCATGGCGCCAGATGACCGAGCGTTCATGCACGCCCTTGGCCCGCGCGGTACGAATGAAATCCTGTCTCAGCACCTCAAGCATGGCAGAGCGAGATAGGCGGGCGATGACCCCGGTTGCCACCACCGCCAGCGCGAGCGCGGGCAGGGTCAGGTGGCTGATCAGTGCAGACAGGTCGCGCGCGCCATAGATGGGCCACATGCCGGACACCGGGAACCAGCGCAGTTTCACGGCAAAGATAAGGATCATCATCATGCCAAGGAAAAACGAGGGGATTGAAATGCCCAGAAGCACAGCGAAGGTGATGGCCTTGTCCGCCAAACCATATTGCCGCGCGGCCGATACGACGCCCGCGGCGATGCCGAGGAGCGAGCACAGGACAAATGCTGTGCCGGCAAGGATCAATGTCGCCCCGAAACGGTCAAGCACCTCGTCCAGAACGGCCCGATTGAGAGAGAAGCTGCGCCCGAAATCGCCCTGAAGCATGTTTCCGAGCCAGATGAAATACCGCTGCACCATCGGCTTGTCCAAACCAAGATCGCGGTTGAGCTTTTCGACGTTTTCCGGGGTCGCGTAGGACCCGAGAATGGCCGTTGCAGGGTCGCCGGGGATCAAAGCCATAATGACGAAGACAATAATCGATATCCCGAACAGAACCGGAATCGCGGAAGCTAGTCTTTTTAGGATGTAACCAGTCATTGCCCCACCCGGATGTGTGCAGCCGCACCATGAGCGCGGCTGCACAGATTGCCTTAGTTTTTAACCACGTCATCCAGCAGCAGGAAGAACGATGGCTGAAGCGAGAAGTTTTCAACACGGTCGGAGGTCACCGCGTTCTGCTTCCAGTTGGCAACAAAGACCCAAGGCGCGTCTTCCTGCACAATGACTTGCATCTCCTGATAGAGACGCGCGCGCTCTGCCTGATCTGTCGCCGCGCGGGCGGCTTCCAGCAGTTCGTCAACCTTCGGGTTGGAGTAGTAGCCCGAGTTGAACCCGCCCTGATCCGGCCAAGCAGCTGTACGAAGCGCGAGGAACGGGAGTGTGTCAGGGTCGTTGGTCATCCACGCCATTTCGGCCATGTCTGCCTTGCCTTCGAGACCCGGGTTCACTTCCCCAAGGAAGGTGTTCCATTCATAGGTCTCGATGTTGACGGTCAGGCCGACGGCTTGAAGATCGGCCTGGATTGCGGTGCCCATGGCCACAGGATCCAGCATCCCGGATCCACCCTCGGTGACGTAGAAGGTCAGTTCTGCGCCTTCGGCACCCGCTTCGGCAAGCAGTTCGCGCGCCTTATCGGGATCATAGGGGTAGGGCTCCAGGCTTTCGTTGTAGGCCCAGGCGAATGCAGGCGGGGTCGGACCGGCGGCGACGGCGGCGGTGCCTTCGAGAACGTCGTTGACGATCGCTTCCTTGTTGATGGCATAGTTCGCCGCCTGGCGGACACGCACATCAGCAAACGGGCCTTCTTTCGCGTTCAGGATCAGGAACCAGACGTGCGGTCCCGCCTGTTCATGCACGGTGTAGGTTTCGCCCTGGAATTCGCTCAGCGCGACCGGGGGCACCTCGACCATCAGATCGATACCGCCCGCCAGCATTTCGGCGGTACGGGTGTTTGCGTCGGTGATCGGGCGGAAGACGACTGCCTGCAATTCCGGCGCACCGTCCCAGTAATCGGCATTGGCTTCAATCACCACCGCTTCGTTCGAGCGCCATTCTGCGAATTTGAAGGCGCCAGTGCCGGACGGGTTGCGGCCGAACTCTGTGCCGTGCTGTTCGACGGCATCAGGCGAAACGATCAGCCCGGTTGGATAGGCCAGGTTCGACAGGAACGGTGCATAGGGCGCGTTCAGCGTGAAGCGGACGGTAAGGTCATCCACAACCTCCACGTTCTCAACAGCTGAGAAGAAGAATGAGAGCGGGAAGGGACCCGTGTTATGATAGGGATGGTTTTCATCAAGCATCCGGTCGAAGTTGAATTTGACCGCATCAGCGTTGAAGGCGCTTCCGTCGTGGAACGTTACGCCGTCCCGCAGGGAAAAGGTATAGACCGTGCCGTCTTCACTGATGTCCCAGGATGTGGCCAGCGATGGCTCAACTTCAAGTGTGCCGTCCTTGTAACGGACCAGCCCGTCATAGACGTTCATCAGGATGCGGAAGTCGTTGACAGCAGTCACAGCTGCCGGATCGAGCGCCTTGGGTTCAGCGATCTGACCAACAATCAGAACATCTTCGGGCGTCTGTGCCTGGACCGAGAGTGGAGAGAGAGCAAGTGCCGTGGCTGCACCTGCAGCCAGCATTGCCCTGCGGGACAGTTTCAGCAGTTTCATGAGGTGTCTCCCTGTTATTTATCATGATGAATTGCATTGATGCAAATTATCATGATAAATACAAGAAAAATGTGCTAGGGCAGTAGAATGACCTTCTCGATTCTGACTTTCGACGATAAATCAGGCGTTTTTGCCGCCGCCGCTGCAACGGGAAGCCTCTGCGTGGGTGGCTGGGTCCTGCGGGGAGATATCGAATCGGGTCTTGTGGCATCACAGGGCACCGCGCCCAGCTGTTTTTGGCGGGACGATGCTATGCGCGCGATGTACCGCGGTCAGACCGCCCGTGACGCTGTCGAGGCGGTGACCTCAGATGACCCCGGGAAGGGGCATAGGCAATTGATTGCCATGGATCGCGACGGTGCAACTCACGGGTTCACGGGCGCGGACAGCGTGCCGTATGCTGGTCATCTGACGCAACAAGGGCTGGTGGTTGCCGGCAACATGATCGAGGGTCCAGAGGTTCTTGAAGCGATGGTGGCAACAGCACAAACCTGCACAAACGGACCGGATCAGAAAATGATTCAAGTTTTGAATGCTGCCCGGTTGGCGGGTGGCGACAGCCGCGGGCTGTTGTCGGCGGCTATGTTAATCCTTGCACCCAATCGACCGCCATTGGACCTGCGTATCGACTATAGTAACGATCCGATTGCAGACCTTGAAAGGCTCTATCTCAGAACCCGAGCATCGCCATACTTTGACTGGCTTGCCGAAGTTCCCGTGCTCGAGAGCAAATTCCGTGCCCCGCAATAAAATCTGACCTCAGAACACCGACCAGCCCGTTGCCTCGGTCAGCATCGCTGCGGCACGGGTGCCTGCATATGAGTTTCCGTAGTGGTTTAGCCCCGGCGACCAGATTGCGATCGACGCGACCTTTGGCGCGATCACCAGAATGCCGCCACCGACCCCGCTCTTGCCGGGCAGCCCCACCTGATAGGCGAACTCGCCCGACCCATCATAATGGCCACAGGTCATCATGAGTGCGTTGATGCGGCGGGCATGTCGCTTCGACATCACATTTGGCCCAGTGCCAATGCGGGCAAGCGATCTTCCGGCAAGAGCAAGCTGCCGTGTGGTCATCTCGATTGCACATTGATGGAAATAGGTCCCAAGGGTCAGGTCTGGTGCGTTCTGCAAATTGCCATGAGAATGCAGGTAGTGTGCCAGCGCTTTGTTCCGAGCACCCGTCAGTCTTTCCGAAGTTGCGACCTTGTCGTTGATATGGATTTGATCGGTTTCCGCCATCGCCCGGATCAGCCCAAGGATCTCGGCGAGGGCCTGTCTGGGCTGCCGCCCCGCAAGTAGCACATCAGTTGTGACAATGGCCCCCGCATTGACAAACGGGTTGCGCGGGCGGCCCTTTTCCCGTTCCAAAAGGACAACGGAGTCAAACGACGTGCCCGATGGCTCACGTCCGACCCGGCTCCAGAGTTGGTCGCCGATACGCCCCAGCGTCGCTGCGAGGGAAAAAACCTTGGATACGCTTTGGATAGAAAAAGGGTGATCCGATGCTCCGGCGCTCAGGCAGTCACCATTTTCCAAACATACGCTAATCGCAAACTGTCGAGGCGAAACGCAGGCCAGTTCCGGTATGTACTGGGCAGGTGTTCCCCAGTCATCC
>JAEPMR010000063.1:7781-15234 GCA_017643845.1 Marivivens sp.
TCATGGATATCACGCAGAACACGCTCGGTTAGGGCCACTTTATTCTCCCAAAAAGCGACGCAACAAATGGGCTTCCTGCACGCTCATCAACTCCTCGGCGATTTGCATGTGCGAATGCATGATGCTGCGGGCCCGTTCCTGCTCGCCTTGCCGCAACGCCTCGACCAGTTGCAGCTGATGCTCTCGTCCTTTGCGCCAAAGTTCCACATTCGGCGGATCATAGAGCCTGCGATATACAGTCAAATCGGTCAGGGCCTGCGCCATGAACCCGATGACGAACCCAAGCAGCCGATTGCCCGCGAAATCCGAAAGCCGGGCGTGAAAGTCCAGAGAGGCAATGTGCTGTTCCTTCTCTTCTTCAGCCGATGTCGCCGGTTCGGGGTGGCGCGACGCAAGGTCGTGTAGTTCGTTCAGTTGTCCTTCATCGAGACGCCCTGCGAGGCTTGCCGCCAGCTCAGGCTCCAGAACCTTTCGCATCTGATAGATGTCAGCGACAGACAGGTCCTGGAAGTAGAAGTAATTGGCCAACAAGGACCGCGCGCGTTCGGTCGAGACCTCACCTACGATACTGCCGCCTCCGGGGCCGGTTTTGGTCACGATCAGGCCCTGAGCCTCAAGAATGCGCAACGCTTCGCGAACTGTCCCCTTCGACACACCGAACTGCTCGATCATCTCGCCTTCATTTGGCAGCTTGTTACCTGCCTTCAGATCGCGCTCGACCACCCATTGTTTGATTTGATCAGCAACCAGAACCGGCCGTGATCTTCTTGGCTTGGTCGATGCGCTCCCGCTGCCGTCCATTCTGCACCTCACATTTTATCATGATAAAAACCATAGACACCTCGGTACGCTATGTGTAGAGGTTAATTTATCATGATAAATGGGGAAAGTGATGAACTGGGGTCGGTATGCTCAGGACCGTTTGTCGGAAATTGCAAGATGCAGCGTCGATGAAATCGGAGTAACGCGGTTTCCCTTTACGCCTGAGCACAAGGCTGCAATAGGCGTTATTCAGTCATGGATGGTGCAGGCCGGTCTGCAGGTCCACATGGACGCAGCGGGCACGCTCATAGGCCGCAAGCAAGGTCCAAACGGCGTGCCAACCTTTCTGATCGGATCGCACCAGGATTCCGTCAAGAGCGGCGGACGATACGATGGGATCATGGGCGTTGTCCTGGGGTGTCTTGCACTCGAGAAGCTCAGGGCAGAAGCAGTCGAACTCCCCTTTTCTGTCGAAATTCTTGCCTTTGCCGATGAGGAAGGGGTCCGCTTCCCAACAGCTCTGATGGGGCCGCGCGCCTTGGCAGGCACGTTTGATCCTGCCGTCTTGGACATGAATGATAAGGATGGGGTGTCTCTTCGCCGCGCACTTGCCGACTTTGGTGGTGATCCAGATGGGGTTTCAGCGCTCGCGCGCGATCCTTCCAAAACGGCGGGATATCTGGAAATCCATATCGAACAGGGCCCGGTTCTGGAGGTGGCCGATGCCGCGCTCGGGATCGTCACAGGGATTTGCGGGATTGAGCGGAACACCGTCACCTTTGCCGGGGACACGGGCCACGCTGGGACGGTGCCCATGGACGGCCGCCGCGATGCGCTGGTGGCGGGCTCTGACTTCATCTCTGCAATCCATGACGCGGCGATCAATATCCCCGATCTGCGTGCAACCGTTGGTGCATTGTCCCTGCATCCGAACGTGGTAAACGCCATCCCGAGCAAGGTGGAACTTACCCTCGAAATCCGGGCGCTGGATGACACCGTTCGAGACAACTTTGCAAGATCAGCGCGGTCGGTGGGAGACAGGATTTCGGGGTTGCGCCGTGTGGACTTTGCAATGGAAAGAACCTACGAACAGCCCGCCGTACCATGTGATATCAATATGATCGGCGACCTAGAGGCAGCCGTCGCTGCTATCGGGCATACCGCACCTCGCCTGCCGTCCGGTGCCAGCCATGATGCCTCAGCTATGGCTGATCTCTGCCCGACGTCCATGCTGTTCGTTCGATGCAAAGATGGGCTCAGTCATAAGCCAGAAGAATTTGCGTCAACAGAGGATATGGGAGCTGGTATTGAGGCTGTTGCTCGCTTTCTTAAACGCATAGGGCAATCTGGGCTGAGCGATGGGAAGTCGAAGCACAGGTAATTCCCATCAATGCAGTATCGGTCCAGCCAAGCGGTTCGATATGCACGTTATTTTCATTTGATTTTGGCTTTCCCGTAAATCAGAAACGCAACGCATTTCGCGGGACGTGGGCAAGTACCTGCGCTTTCTTGAAAATATTGGCAACCTAATAACGGCATATGAGCTATGGGGCTCTGAAGTCTTGAAGACGCGCACCACATCCGGGATCGGCTTTGTCCTTTAACCTCGCTGTCGTGTCGCTCTTAGTTCTGAGACATGGCGCCTTGAGCAGCGACTTTTACCCTAAAGAGCGAGATTTTAGCGGCTACGCGCAGTGTTACCCCTTCTTTTCGTAGGACATTTAGTCGAATTCAGTCTCAGCTTTATGGATGGAACTCCGGTATTAAACGCAAAACCTCATATTTAGGGGCAATGCATAATCGTTGATTTTGATGGGTTTCACATCTCGCAATTAAGGGCCAAGCGACATAAGGGCAAAGCCCTCACTGCGGATCAACCGCGCGTGATCGGGGTAGGCAAGCCGCGAAAGGCGGGGCATCTAGGGCGGTAGAGGTTAGAGAAAGGCGCAGCGGATGGGTGGCACGGATACGGTAACGAACGGCTGGCTTGCGCGTCTGCCGATCATCGGCATCGCAGTTGCGGCTGTGGCGGGGGCGGTTTTCCTGAGAGACTACCTGAGCTTTGAGAGCCTTGCCGCCCATCGCGAGGCGCTGCTGGCCTATCGTGATGCGCATTTTGTGGCGGCAGCGGTTTTGTTCGTCATGGCGTATACGGGGATCGTGGCGCTGTCGCTACCCGGCGCGACGGTGGCGACGCTGACGGGGGGATTCCTGTTCGGTGTGTTTCCGGGTGTCCTGTTCAATGTCAGCGGGGCGACGCTGGGGGCGATCGCGATTTTTCTTGCGGCCAAGGCGGGATTCGGGGCGCGGCTGGCGGCGCGGATAGATGCGGGCGACGGGACTGTGGCGCGGATCAAGCGGGGGATCGACGAGAACCAGTGGTCGGTTCTGTTTCTGATCCGGCTGGTGCCCGCGGTGCCGTTTTTCGCGGCGAATCTGCTGCCCGCGCTGGTGGGGGTGCCGCTGGGCCGGTTTGTGGTGACGACCTTTTTCGGGATCATGCCCGGTGCGCTGGTCTATACCTCTGTCGGGGCGGGGCTGGGATCGGTCTTTGAGAAGGGCGAGACGCCGGATCTGGGTATTATTTTCGAGCCGCAGATTCTGCTCCCGTTGCTGGGTCTGTGTGCGCTGGCGGTGCTGCCGATGGTGCTGAAGGTATGGCGCGGGAGAGCTGTGGCTGATGAACAAGGGAGCCTGTGATGGCGCATGAGATAACAACCGACATCTGCATCATCGGCGCGGGGTCCGGCGGGCTGTCGTTGGCGGCGGGGGCGGTGCAGATGGGTGCGCGTGTTGTGCTCGTCGAGGGGCACAAGATGGGCGGCGACTGCCTGAATTACGGGTGTGTTCCGTCAAAGGCGCTGCTGGCCGCCGGGCGGATGCTGCCGCCGTTGAGCCATCGCGATGCCCTTGATCATGTGCGGGAGACCATCGCCACCATCGAGCCTCACGACAGTCAGGAGCGGTTCGAGGGATTGGGTGTCAGGGTGATCCGTGATTGGGGGCGGTTCACATCCCGAGAAACACTCGAGGCGGGCGGATATGTTATCCGTGCGCGTCGGTTTGTGATCGCCACCGGATCGGGGCCGCTGGTGCCGCCGATTGACGGATTGTCGGATGTTCCATTCCTGACCAACGAGACCATTTTCGACCTCACCGAACAGCCCGAGCATCTGATCATCATCGGGGGCGGGCCGATTGGTCTGGAGATGGCACAGGCGCATCGGCAACTCGGATGCAAGGTCACAGTGATCGAAGGCGCGAAAGCGCTGGGCCGCGATGACCCGGAAATGGCGGCCGTTGTGGTGCAGCGGCTCAGTGCGCAGGGCATTGATATTCGAGAGAACACGAGCGCGCAGAAAGTGACGCAAGGCGATGATGGCCGGATTTCGGTAGAGACGTCCTCCGGCTCTGTGTCGGGCAGTCATTTGCTGGTGGCTGTTGGCCGACAGGTGAACCTCGACCGGCTGGAGCTGGACAGGGCCGGTGTGGAACACAGCGCCAAGGGGGTCACGGTGCGTGCCGATCTGCGATCCTTCAGCAACCGGCGGGTCTATGCCATTGGCGATGCGGCGGGAGGGCTGCATTTTACCCATGTGGCGGGCTATCACGCAGGCGTCGTGATCCGCTCGATCCTGTTCGGGCTGCGGGCCAAGGCGCGGGCCGATCATATTCCGTGGGTCACTTATACCGAGCCGGAGCTGGCCCATGTGGGCCTGAGCGAGGCGGAAGCCCGCCAGCGCTACGGCGATGCCATAGAGGTGATCCGCCAGCCCTATAGCGGTATGGACCGTGCCATCGCCACGGGGATGACGGAAGGTCTGGCGAAAGTCATCGTCTACAAAGGGCGCCCCGTGGGGGCCGCAATCGCAGGGGCACATGCGGGCGATTTGATCGGTGTTTGGGCGCTTGCCATCGCGAATGGCTTGAAAATGTCGGCAGTTGCGAACACGGTGCTGCCATACCCTAGCCTGGGCGAGATCAACAAACGTCTGGCGGGAAGCTATTTTAGCCCGCGCCTCTTTGAGAGCGCGATGGTCAAACGGGTGGTCAGGACAGTGCAGCGCGTGCTTCCCTGATCGCCTGACTGGGAGGCACAATGCTGAACACGCTCTCTGGGCGGTTCCTGATCCTGACAACGGTCTTCGTGATGTTGGCCGAGGTTCTGATCTTTGTGCCTTCGGTCGCGCGGTTCCGCGAGGATTATCTGCTGTTGCGTCTGGAGCGGGCGCAGATCGCATCGCTGGCGCTATTGGCTGATGACATGATTTCCATGGAACTTGAGGAGGAACTCCTCGAAACGGCAGGTGTGTTCAACGTGGTTCTGCGGCGGGACGAGGTGCGGCAGCTGATGCTGTCCTCTGAAATCCCCGCCCCTGTCGCGGCCACCTATGATCTGCGCGATCCGGGGCCGTGGGTGCTGATCCGCGATGCTATGGCGACGCTTTTTTCCTCGGATGAGGCGGTGATCCGGGTGATTGGCACGCCGGTCCAAGAGGCGGGCGAGCTGATCGAGGTCACGATGGAGGAGGGTCCGCTGCGGCGGGCCATGCTGGATTACGGGCTGAATATCCTGCTGCTGTCAGCGGTGATTTCCGTGGTGACGGCGCTTTTGCTGTTTCTTTCGGTCAGGGCGTTCCTGATGAAGCCGATCAAGGGTGTGGTGCGCCACATCCAGACCTATGCCAAGGCACCGGAGGATGCGCGGACAATCATCACCCCGAAAGCGGGAATCATCGAACTGCGCGAGGCCGAACAGGCGCTTCAAAGCATGCAGCAAGAGCTGACACATGCGCTGCGCCAGCGTGAGCGGCTGGCGCAGCTGGGTGAGGGGGTGGCGAAGGTGAGCCATGACCTGCGCAATATTCTGACCACGGCGCAGCTCTTTTCCGACCGGATGGAAGGATCGGAAGACCCAACCGTGCGGCGTCTGGCGCCTAAGCTGATCGGCTCGATCAACCGTGCCGTCAACCTGTGCGAAACGACGCTGGCGTTCGGTCGCGCGTCCGAACCGCCGCCGCGCCTGAGCCGGATCAATCTGGCGGATCTGGTCGGCGATGTTATCGAGGCCGAGCGTCTGGCGACAGGTGAGGACGAGGTTTCATTTTCGGAAGATGTCCCGGCCACAATGATGCTGCGCGCCGATTCCGAGCAATTGCACCGGGTATTGATGAACCTTGTGCGCAATGCACGCCAAGCGATTGTGGCGAGTGGCAAGGGCGGTGAAATTTGCGTCAGTGCGGAGGAAGACGACGGCAGCTGGTGGATCCATATCCGCGACACCGGACCGGGCCTGCCGCCCAAAGCACGCGATTTCCTGTTCCGGCCCTTTCAGGGGGGCACGCGCAAGGGCGGTGCCGGACTCGGGCTGGCGATTGCAGCGGAACTTGTGCGCGGCCATGGCGGGCGGCTGGAGCTGCGCCAGAGCGATGAGAGGGGAACGTCCTTTGCGATTTGCCTGCCGAAAGCGGAGGTTCTGGACGTGGAAAGACCATCTGTGTGAATTTCTGAACTTTGCCCCTTGCAATGGGCGACGCGGGTGGGTAAATCCGCCCCACTCTCCGCGGACTGGTAGCTCAGTTGGATAGAGTACTTGACTACGAATCAAGGGGTCGGGGGTTCGAATCCTCCCCAGTCCGCCACTTTCCCATTAAAATCAAATATTTAAGGGATCTTTTCTGGGGTGCCCTCCATCCTACCCGCCAATGAATTTTGATGATTCCACCGTTGGCTTTTCTGTTGCCTAGCGATCCCGCTGAAAGCTCGACTTCCTATTTGTGAGCCGCGTTGCGCTTAGCAAGAGACTGAACCCTTGCGGCAATCGTGGCAGAAGACGCGTAGGCGGTCTTCTGAGCAATTTCCTGAACGCGTGTTTCGCTTACGGGGGGCACCCAGTTTCGTGTTGCAAGTATCATGTTGGATTCTCCCTTTCGTCAAATTTGGAGGGCGCGCGGTCTGCGCAATCTGGGGCCGGATGTTGAGTTTCATATCGCCGCGCTGCCCTCTGTTGCCCAGCTTTGGCTGCCCAGGCGATTGAGTAGAGTCAGAGCGCGATTTCCGCAGATCACATTTTCGGTAACGGCGATGGAAATGCCGCCGAGGCTCTCGCGCGAATTGTTCGACATGACGCTTTTCTTTGATGTTCCTGATGGATCGTCCAACCAAATCCCGATCTGCGCCGACGAAATCGCTCCGGTGTGCGCACCGGAATTGCTGGCAGCGGCGATGCAGATCGATACAGTGACGCGATTGCATGACCAAACGTGGAGTGACGACTGGGAAGTTTGGGCGAAAACGGTGGGCGAAGCAATTGGCGACACCAAGCGAGGCCCGAAATTTTCTCTCTACAGTCTGGCGGTGGAGGAGGCGAAGGCAGGCGCTGGCGTATTAATCGGGCATTTGTGTCTGATTGAAGATGCGCTCAAAAACGGGGCGCTAATTCTTGCCGCTCGGGAGACCTGTCAGACAGGACGCTATTTATGTACGAACCTGCCCGATATATCCAAGAGACGACCGGAAACGGAGAGGGTCGTGTCACTCCTCATCCAGTGATCTGACGGTCGGCCAGCCGCGCGGTTTTCTGAATCCCGCTTTGAGGGCAGTTCCGTTTGTCACGGGGTGCGGTTGGGACGTGGTATGGAGGTGGCCGGGTTTGTGGCGTTACTGTCTCGGCAAGAGTGTGCTCAGATGC
>JAEPMR010000064.1 GCA_017643845.1 Marivivens sp.
GGCAGACCGACCCTCACTGCCGTTCAGGGCGCACTTGCCACCGGCTTCCTGATCGGTTTTCTGACCACGGGCTTCCAAATTATCCCGCTGATCATTTTCGTCGGTGTCGCCACCGTTGCAGCTGCCGCCATTGCGAAGTCTAAAATTGGCGGCCAAACCGGCGATGTTCTCGGAGCATCCCAGCAAGTCACTGACAGTGCGGCGCTGATCACATTGGTCGCGCTCAACAGCTGAGCGCTTCCTCCAGCATTTCCGGCGTATAGCCTCCAATGTCGCGATGCAGAAGCTGGCCGCCCTCCAGTCGCGTCGCGACAATGCGACGCCACGCGGCATCTGCAGTCAGCAGTTCCAGCCCGTTGCCGCAGTCTCGCACACCGCCCTCAATCACATCCAGCCCGTAGCGGTGATTTGTCAGCCCCGGGGCCTCGGCCACAGGCTTCAACTCCCCATCCACAAAACGCCAGACCCGCAGAACTTTTGCCAGATGGGGGCGATCCACATAGGCCAGTTCCACGGTGCCATCGCCGTCCAGGTCCGCTGCGGCAACTGGCGCAAGCCAGCGAAACCGCGTCCCGATAAAGGGCGTCGCCGCAAACAGACCTTCGTCATCATAGATCGCCAGCCGCGCGCCGAATTGCGCATCGCTCTCGACGGTGATCGCTTCCGGTTCGCCGTCGAGATCCACATCCGCCAACCTTGGCGCAACATCCTCGAACACGCGGGAATCAGGGAGGGTCAGGCGTATTTCACGCCCGTTCTCCGCGCGCAGCACCAGCGCGCCCCATTCCAGCGGATCGCCCAACGCCCCGTGGGGGTAGCGCTCGGTCGGAGCATCATAACGGGCTTCGGCAATCACAAACGGATCGGCCAGCCCGGCACCCGCCCAGAGAGCGGCCGCCAGAACCGGCGCGACCAGACGCATCAAATCTGCTTTTCAGGCATCTGCACCACAAGCCCGTCCAGCGCATCGGACACCTTCAACTGGCAGGTCAGGCGCGAGCGCTGGGGATCCGGCTCATAGGCAAAATCGAGCATATCCTCTTCCATGTCGTCACGAGGGGGCAGCTTTTCCACCCAGTCCTCGGCCACATAGACATGGCAGGTCGAACAGGCACAGGCACCACCGCAATCCGCCTCGATCCCGGGAATGCCGTTGTCGCGCGCGCCTTCCATCACGGTCAGGCCGTTGGCAACCTCGACCACATGTTCTTTTCCGCCGTGCTCGATATAGGTGATCTTGGCCATCGCCCCGTCACTCCTCTGCAAACTGTTCCATTTCGCTTCGGTGTATCTAGGGTGTTCAATTGGTGGGTTCCAGTCCAAAACCGGAATGCATGTGGGCTGTTCGCGACATCTTGAACCGCCGCGCCATTTGGATCGCCATTTTCCCTGTCAATTCTGTCGCCTTTAAGTAGCATGCCCCCAAGTGACGAAGGACAGGCCCATGCATTTCAAAACAGCCACTATCTGCATTCTGGCATTAACGCTCGGCTCGGCCTGTTCTGCACCCCTGCCAGGGCTGGACGCGCTCCTGCCGCCCGAGACCACCGAAACCACGATCGCCGAAGGCTCGGACGGCACCTGTCAGGCCCGCAGCATCACACCTGCCATCATCGAAACCGTGACCGAACAGATCATCGTGCAACCGGCAGAACTCTCTGCAACAGGCGAGGTGCTGGAGCCCGCGACCTTCCGAACTGTCACCCGTCAGGCCATCGTGCAGGAACGGCGCGAGGTGCTGTTCGATGCCGTCTGCCCGCGAGACCTGACAGCGGATTTCGTCTCGGCTCTCCAGCGGGCGCTCATCGTGCGCGGCTTTCATGCAGGCGGCGTAACAGGCGAATATGACCGGCTCACTCGTGCGGCTGTCCAGTCCTTCCAGCGACGCACCGACGGGCCGGACACCTCCACCCTGTCGCTTGCCTCTGCACAAAGGCTCGGCCTCGTTGCGATCCCGCGCAGCGAGCTTTGAATAAAGAAAACCCCGGCCCGCGTTTTGCGCGCCGGGGTTCTTTTGACCGGAATAAGTCGCTCTCTATTCGTCGACCAGCAGCGCCATGAACTGCGGCTGGCCCTGCCGCCGGATCAGCAACAGGATCGACTTGCGGCCGCCATCACGCGCCTCTTCGACCCGATCATTGAAATCCGCGACTGTCGCGATTTTCTGTTGGCCGGCTTCGGTGATCAGATCTCCCGGCATGATCCCCTTGGATGCAGCATCACTATCAGGTGCGACGTCCAGCACGACCAACCCCGAGTCCTGCGCGATCTGAAAGCGCTCCGCCAATTCCGGCGTCACCTCTGACAACGTCAGACCCAGCACCTCTTCAGGCTCGGCCATTTCGGGTGCCGCATCATCGGGGAAGGCTACAGGTTCCATCGTCTCGCGGCGGCCCAGCGTCACGCCCAGCGCAACCTCGTCACCGGCACGCAGAACAATCACATCGACCGTCTTGCCCACTGGCGCATTGCCAACCATGCGAACCAGATCCCGTGTATCGGGGACATTGCGTCCGTCAAAGCTCAGAATCACATCACCCGCCATCATACCGGCATCCTTTGCGGGGCCATCCGGCACTTCCGTCACCAATGCCCCGCGCGGCGCATCCAGCCCGGCGATCGCATCCACCATGTCCTCGCCCACGTCCTGAATACGCACGCCCAGCCATCCACGACGGGTCTCGCCATATTCCTGCAACTGATCGACGACATTCTTCACGACATTCGATGCCATCGAAAAGCCAATGCCGATCGAGCCTCCATTCGGAGACAGGATCGCTGTGTTCACACCGATCACCTCGCCCTCCATGTTGAAGAGCGGACCACCGGAATTACCACGGTTAATCGCCGCATCGGTCTGGATGTAGTCGTCATAGGTGCCTGACAATTCCCTGTTCCGCGCCGACACGATGCCAGCCGAGACCGAAAAACCCTGCCCCAGCGGATTGCCCATCGCGATCACCCAGTCACCGACGCGTGATCCCATTCCGTCACTGTCGCCGAACTCGACATATGTCAGGGCTTCGGCCTCCACTTTCAGAAGCGCGATATCGGTATTCGGGTCCGTGCCGATTACCTCTGCCGGCAACTCGTCGCCCGAGAAGAACTCTATCAGGATTTCGTCAGCACCCTCGATCACGTGGTTGTTCGTCACCACATATCCGTCAGCCGAAATCACGAAACCCGACCCGAGCGCGGAGGAGCGCCGCGGCTGCCCGGGGGCATCATCGAAATCGCGAAAGAAATCTTCAAAAGGCGACCCCTCCGGCACGATCCCCTGTGGTCCCGTGCGGCCCGCCACCATCGTCGATGTTGTGATATTCACCACGGCGGGGCTGACGCGTTCGGCCAGTTCGGCAAAACTCGCCGGTCGCTCCTGTGCACCGGCCGGTGTGATCTGGGACAGCGCGAGTGCCATCCCCAGTAGAAGTGCTGTGAGAACTGCGCGCGCATTTATGCGCTGCGTCTGCGTGACTGCAATTGCCGTCGGTTTCACTTGCAAACTCCCTTGTTCCTGCTGTGTCTTCCGGCGCATCGCCGGACCGTCTGAACTGCAATGTAGGCTTCCGTTCGACAGACGCAAATGCCTCACAGTCGTCGTCACTGTGATGTGAACATGATTACAGCCACGCCGCCTATCCGCCTGCCACCATCCGCGCATACCACACGAGTGCCACGCCTACGGTCAGCGCGATCAGGCCGGCAAGTCGGCGTCCCTCCGGCGGCATGTCCCTCAACATGCGAAGCATGTCTTCAATGATATGAGGGGCCAGCACATAGACCAGCCCCTCAACAATCAATACAAGACCCAACGCATAGAGCGCCTCGGTCATCATTTCGCGGCGGCACCTTCCGCGGAATACAGGTAGTCAAAGAAGCTGCTGTCCGGCGTCAGGACCAGAGAGGAATTGCCCCCCTGAATCGCAGTTTCATAAGCCTGCATCGAGCGGTAGAAGTCGAAAAACTCCGGATCGGCACCGAAAGCTTCGGCAAAGATCGCGTTGCGGCGGGCATCGGCCTCACCACGCGCGACCTGCGCCTCACGCTCGGATTCTGAAAGCGTCTCGACCACGGTCCGGTCTGCCAGCGCACGCACCCTTTGCGCCGCTTCGTTACCACGTGCGATCTCGTCGGCGGCCTCACGCTCACGCTCTGCACGCATCCGCGCGAATGTGGCTTCAAGGTTCTGTTCCGGCAGGTTCGTCTGCTTCAGACGTACGTCCACGACGTCCAGCCCGAGCGAGACAGCGCTCGCTTGCGCCTGATCGCGGATCCGCGACATCAGCGACCGCCTCTCAGACGACAGGATCGTATCTGACGTGACCTGATCGGCACCCAGAACCTCACGAATCTGCGCGTTGAGGATAGAGCTCAGCCGGTCCTCTGCAGCCCTCAGGCCACCGACACCGACCGCCTGACGGAACTGCACCACATCGCTAATCCGATACCGCGCGAATGCATCAACGACCAAACGACGATCATCAGAGGGCGTTACCTCGATAGTCGCGGTATCCAGAGACAGAATACGGTCATCGTATTTCACGACTTCCTGAATCAACGGGATCTTGAAGCCCAGCCCCGGTTCTTCCTTGACGGCCTTGATCTGGCCGAACTGGAGGACCAGCGCCTTTTCGCGTTCATCAACGATATAGATCGACGACATGAGACCGGCGATCAGCACGACGAGGACGGGAAGAAGAAAAGTTGTCTTGCGCATCTCTTAGTTCCCCTCACCTGAACTGCGATTGTTGGTTCGGTTCAGCTCGTTCAGCGGCAAATAGGGCACCACGCCATTCCCGTCACCGCCCGAGATGGACGGATCAAGGATGATCTTGTCCACATCGCCAAACACCCGTTCCATCGTCTCCAGATAGAGACGGCGGCGGGTCACATCCTCAGCCTTGGAATACTCTTCCAGAACAGCGCTGAAACGGCTCGCTTCACCCAATGCCTGGTTCACGACCTGCGCGCGGTAGCCTTCAGCCTGTTCAAGGATCTGCGCGGCTTCACCACGCGCCTCGGCAAGAACGCGGTTCGCATAGGCGTCAGCCTGACGCTGCAAGCGGTCGCGCTCCTGTTCGGCGGCCTGAACCGCGCGGAAGCTGTCAATCACCTCGCGCGGAGGGTCCGCCTTGTCGAGGTTCAGACGAACGATCGAAATACCACTGTCATAGCCATCGAGAATGGCCTGGATCTCGGTCGCGGCCGTATCGGCAATAACACCACGGTCACGGTTGAGGATCGGTGCCAGCGGCGAAGCCGCGATGATCTCGCGCATCACGGATTCAGACACGGCCTGAACGGTCAGCTGCGGATCGCGGATGTTGAAGAGAAGCTTCGCCGGATCATTGATGTTCCAGACCACTTGGAAATCAATATCCACGATATTGGCATCCGTGGTCAGCATCAGCCCGCTCGCATCGCGGCTGTTGGCGCCCACGCCAATATCCTCGGTCCGTTCCGAGGTCACATTGATCACGTCCGCCTTCACAAACGGCCAAGGAGCAAAGTTCAGACCCGGCTGGCCGGTTTTGTAATAGCTACCCAAAAACAGCTCAACCGACTGTTCTTCCGGTTTCACGGTGTAGAACGACGCCATTCCCCACAGGACCACAGCCGCCAGAGCGCCCAGACCGATTGTTCCGCGGGTCAGACGCGGGCCGCCATCGCCGCCCTGTCCGCCGCCGCCGCGCTGGCCACCGCCACCGCCGCCCATCAGAACACGCAATTGCTCACGGCCCTTGTTCACCAGTTCGTCGATCTCGGGGATCTGCCCGCCCTCAGGTCCAGGTCTGCGACCACCACCGTTATTTGGCGGACGATTGCGGTCATCGCCGCCCCCGCCTCTGTTTCCACCGCCGCCCCACGGGCCACCGTTGTTACCAGCCATATCCTGTCGTTCTTCCTTTTCTAACCCCGGCATTACCGGTTGCATGTCCTCAGACTTGTGCGTCCCTACACGAAATTCAAGCCGTACGCACGGGCGCTTTCATCGTCACCAGTTCCTCGGCCATCGTCGGGTGCACGGCCACAGTCCTGTCAAAGTCCTCTTTCGTCGCGCCCATCTTGATTGCAATGCCGACCATCTGGATCATCTCTCCAGCCTGATCCGCGACGATATGGCAACCCAGAACCTTCCGGGTCTCACGGCTGACAATCAGCTTCATCAGCACCCGGTCGCTGCGTCCCGCAAACGAATGGTTCATCGGTTTAAAGGACGTGCAATAAACCTCGATCGGCTCCTGATCGCGGGCTTCCTCTTCCGTCAGCCCCACGCTCCCCAGCTCCGGCTGGGTAAACACCGCCGACGGGATCAGCTTGTGATCAACGGGCGTCGGGTTGTCATTGAAAACGGTCTCGACAAACGCCATCCCCTCGCGGATCGCAACCGGCGTCAATTGGACGCGCCCCGTGACATCCCCGATCGCATGGACCGACGGCAACGCCGTCGCGGAATACTCGTCCACCTCGATCTCGCCGTTACGGCCCAGCGCGACCCCAATTTCCTCAAGCCCAAGACCATCGGTATTAGGCTTGCGTCCAGTGGCAAACATCACCTGATCAAAGACCCGCTCCATCCCGTTCGTCGACTTTACACGAACGCCGTCGCCGTCCCTCTCCATGGACTCGATATTGGTGCCACAATGAATGTCGATGCCTTTCGCCCGCATCGAATCTGCGATCAATCCGCGCGCTTCTCCATCAAATCCGCGCAGGATTTGGGCGCCGCGATAATATTGCGTCACTTCCACGCCGAGCCCGTTGAGGATGCCCGCAAACTCGCAGGCGATATAGCCGCCGCCAATGATCAAAATGGATTTCGGCAGGCTGTCGAGATGGAATATCTCATTGGAAGTTATGCCCAATTCCGCATTCGGCAGATCCGGCACCACCGGCCGTCCACCTGTCGCAATCAGGATTTGCTTGGCGGTGATTTCCTCACCGCTGGACAGCCGCACAGTGTTGGAATCTTTCAGCGTGGCGCGCGCATTGTAGGTCGTCACCTCCGAACCATCCAAAAGTCGCCTGTAGACACCTTCGAGCCGATCCAGCTCCGTCTCCAGCTTCGCCCGAAAGCGCGGCCACTCGAAGGTGCCTGTTTCAAGGGACCAGCCATAGGCCTGCGCATCGTCGAACATCTCGCGATAGCCCGAGGCAAATACCATCAGTTTTTTCGGAACGCAGCCACGGATGACACAGGTTCCACCCATCCGGTCTTCTTCCGCCAGCGCCACCTTAACGCCACCCGCTGCGGCAACCCGTGCAGCCCTCACGCCACCGGAGCCACCTCCAATGACAAACAAATCATAGTCAAAATTCATGCTCAGTCCGTCAGGTCAGAAAACAGATTGTCGTCATCCAGAATATCAAAACGCGTTTCGTCATTCGTGCCGTCGGTGATGTCGAACACCTCGACCTTACCGTCGCCATGACCGATGACCACCGCATCGCAGATATCTATGAACAGCCCGTTTTCAACCACCCCCGGCACCTGATTGAGCACAAGGCTCAGCTGCCTCGGGTTCCCGATCCGGCGCAGATGCAGGTCAAGGATATGGTTCCCCTCATCCGTGACAAAAGGACGGTCCCCGTCCATACGCAAATTCACCTCGCGCCCCAATACATCCATGCCGATCAGCAGTTCTTCCACGAGCGTTTTCGAGGTCTGCCACCCGAACGGGATAACCTCGATTGGCAGCGGGAACGCACCCAAGGTCTCGACCTTTTTCGACAGGTCCGCGATCACAACCATTTTATCGCTGGCGGTCGCGACGATCTTCTCCTGCAGGTGCGCGCCACCGCCGCCCTTGATCAGGGTCAGGTCCGCGTCGAACTCATCCGCCCCGTCGATTGTGACATCCAGCCATTTCGCTTCATCAAGGCTGATCACCTCGATCCCGACCTCGCGCGCCATCTTCGCGGTGCGGGTCGATGTCGGCACGCCTTTGATCTGCAAACCCTCGTCGCGGACCATCTCGCCCAAACAGCGCACCAGCCACGCGGCTGTAGAGCCGGTCCCCAGTCCGACACGCATGCCGCTTTCCACAAATTGAGTCGCACGCTTTGCAGCCGCGAACTTGGCTTTATCGATGGGTGACAGTGATCCGGGCATTGGGCAGCTCCCTCTAGAATTCGCCACGGTTATAGGCCAGATGCCCGAGGGGTGCGAGGGGAAGATTGCCCTGCTGCCACCCTTGTCGATGAGCGATCTTTGCGCGAATTTCCCCGGAATGGTCGTTTTCCACTAAAGGTCGCACAGGCACATCGCTATGGTCGCGCCATGTCACAGACCCTGCGCCTCCATTATGCCCCTGATAATGCCTCGCTCTGCGTCCGGCTCGCGTTGGAGGCTTTTGCCATTCCTCACGAACTTGTGCCGGTAGATCGCGCCAGCCGCGCGCAGAAAAGCCCGGCCTATCTGCGGATCAATCCCAACGGCCTCATCCCCGCACTTGAGACGGCCCATGGTCCGCTCTTTGAAACTGCGGCGATTCTCCTCTGGCTCTCTGACATCTATCCGGGCCTGATGCCCCCACCGGATAGCGCGGAGCGGGGCGAGGCGCTGAAATGGCTGTTCTGGATGTCCAACACCCTTCAGGCAACCGAGCGCCTGCTGTTCCATCCTGATGACCTCGTGACCACCGAAGCCGCCAGACGGGAAGTCCAGCGCGGCCTGCGCGAGGCGGTGAACCGCCAGCTGACCGTGATCGAGCTCTCGGGCGGGGATTGGATCGACGCCGCCGAACCTTCGGCACTGACCGCGATGCTCGCGCCCCTTCTGCGCTGGCCCGCCCTTTACCCGGATGGCGACGGATACAATCTCGCGGACTATCCCCGCCTACATCGGTTCGCGCAGGTCTTTGAAACGCATGACTTCGTTGTGACAGTCGCCACCTCCGAAGGTCTCGGCACCACACCGTTTTCCGCCCCCTCATACCCCAACCCACCCCAAGGGAGTGCCACCTGAATGTTTCTTTCGGTCTTTGATATGTTCAAAGTCGGCGTCGGGCCGTCGTCATCGCATACCATCGGCCCGATGGTGGCAGGCGCACGTTTTCTCGACCACCTCCGCGCCCAGCCGTTTCAGGTCGCAGGAGTGCGCGCCACTCTACACGGCAGCCTTGCCTTCACCGGCGTCGGTCACGCCACAGACCGCGCCGTCATTCTCGGCCTCGCAGGTTTCCGCGCCGATGATTACGACGCCGAGAAAGCCGAAGCCGAACTAGATCGCATCCGCGACGAAGGCACGCTCCACCCCGAAGGCCTACCGCAACTGGCATTCCAGCCGAAAGACGATCTGATCTTCGATTACGGCCCGAACCTGCCCGGCCATGCCAACGGCCTCGTTATCCGTGGCACCGATGCCCAGGGCGACGTGATTACCGAAGTGACCTACTACTCCATTGGTGGCGGCTTCGTCCTGACCGCCGAGGAACTGGAAGCCGGCAAGGATCAGGATGACGGACCGCCTGTGCCCTACCCGTTCAAATCCGCCGTCGAAATGCTCGAAATGGCCGAACATTCAGGGAAATCGGTGGCCGAAATGAAACGCGCCAACGAACTGAGCCGGATGCCAGGCGCTGACCTCGACCGCGGCCTCGCCCGCATCTGGGAAGTCATGAACGCCTGCATCGACCGCGGCCTCACCACCGACGGCATCCTGCCCGGCGGCCTCAAGGTCCGTCGTCGCGCCAAGGGCATCCATGACGCGCTTCAGGCGGAACGCGGTCGCAATCTCACCGCCCCGCACACCATCAATGACTGGATGTCCACCTACGCCATGGCGGTGAACGAAGAGAACGCCGCTGGCGGTCAGGTCGTCACCGCCCCCACCAACGGGGCGGCGGGTGTCGTGCCCGCAACGATCCGCTACTGGCTCGATCACGTGCCCGGCGCGACCGCGTCGCGCGTTCCCGATTTCCTTTTGACCGCCGCCGCCATCGGCGGGTTGATCAAGTTCAACGCCTCGATTTCCGGCGCGGAATGCGGCTGTCAGGCCGAGGTCGGCTCGGCCTCCGCGATGGCCGCCGCAGGGCTGGCCGCCGTCATGGGCGGCACGCCCGAACAGGTCGAAAATGCCGCCGAAATCGCGCTCGAGCATCACCTCGGCATGACCTGCGACCCGATCCGCGGTCTGGTTCAGGTGCCGTGTATCGAGCGCAACGGCCTCGGCGCGATCAAGGCCGTTTCCGCCGCGTCGCTTTCGTTACGCGGGGACGGAAAGCATCTCGTTCCGCTCGACGCCGCAATCGAAACCATGCGACAGACCGGCAATGATATGAGCGAAAAATACAAGGAAACCGCCCTTGGCGGTCTCGCGGTCAACGTGCCCAACTGCTGAAACCGCCCCGCGGTCGCAAATAGACAAGACCTGACGCGCCACACGGGGGAAGAGCAGCTATGAACACAGATCGCATTCTCCTCGGCGTGGCGCTGATGATCGGTTTCTGCGCCACGGCCCCTCTGATTGATGTCGCCTCCAAACTCGCGGCGGCATCTCTCCCCGTGGGAGAGGTGACGACCGCCCGTTTCATCGTCCAGTCCGCACTCATGGCACCGGTCTGTCTCGTCATGGGCCTCGGGCTTCGGCTTCCCCAGGGCACACTCGGGATGATGACCTTGCGCGCCATCTTCCTGATCCTGTCCACCTATTGCTTTGTTGCCGCGATCGAAGTCATGCCGATCGCCGACGCCCTCGCCATCGCCTTTGTCGAGCCGTTCCTGCTCCTGATCCTCGGTCGCGCGCTTTTTGGCGACGAGGTCGGCCCCCGTCGAATCGGAGCCAGCATCGTGGGCTTCGGCGGCTCCATGCTGGTCATCCAGCCAAGCTTCGCAGCCTTCGGCGCGGTCGCCTTCTACCCCTTGGGAACAGCGCTGTTTTTTGCCGCCTATATGTTGGCAACCCGCAGCCTGTCGCGCCGCGCCCATCCCGTTGCGATGCAATACCACACGGCACTACTTGCCTCGCTTATCTGCATTCCCGTTCTGGGCATCGGTGCCGTTACCGATCTTGCACCGATTTCGCCTGTCATGCCTGAAGGCATATTCTGGCTCTGGCTCTTCGGCGTGGGTGCCGCTGCATCCGTTTCGCATATGATGATGACAATTGCTCTGCGCTACGCCCCCTCAGCCACCCTCGCACCGCTGCATTATCTTGAAATCGTCTCTGCTGCGGCGCTCGGCTATCTGGTCTTTGGCGATTTCCCGGACGCCCTCACATGGGCCGGAATCGGGATCATCGTGGCATCCGGCCTGTACATCGTGCATCGCGAACGGATCACGGCCAAGCGCGGCTCGGTGGTCCTTCCCGCCGTTGCCAGCCGTCCCCCGCAGAGCTAGCCTGCCTGCATGACAGGTGACCGCCCATTTCTGGGCATTCTCTTTATGCTGGGTTTTTGCGTGCTGGCCCCTCTAGGGGACAGCGTGGCAAAGCTGCTGGGCGGCAGCGTGGCGCTCGGCGTCCTTCTGTTGGTGCGGTTCGGTTTTCAGGCGCTTCTGCTGCTGCCTGTTGTGCTGAGCTCACACGCCCGCCCCGTGCTGACACGGCGCCTGATCGTAATCACGTCCCTGCGCACAGTGCTGCACATGCTTGGTATCGGCGCGATGTTTGCGGCGCTGCGCTACCTGCCACTGGCCGATGCGTTGGCGATTGCTTTTGTAATGCCCTTCCTGATGTTGCTGCTCGGATGGCTCGTTCTGGGCGAAGAAGTTGGCCCGCACCGCGTCGCGGCCTGCGCCGTCGGTTTTGTCGGCACGCTCCTCGTAATCCAGCCCAATTTCGCCGAGGTCGGCGCTCCGGCCCTCCTGCCACTGGTCGTTGCAGTGGTTTTTGCTGTTTTCATGCTGGTCACCCGCCTGATCGCCAAACAGATTGATCCGGTCACCTTGCAGTGCCTGAACGGGTTTCAGGCCAGTCTCGTGCTGGTGCCTGCATTTTTCCTCTGGCCCGCCTTCGGCTCCGAAACTCTGTTTCAAGCCCCCCCGTCGACGCTCCTCCTGCTCACGGCAATGGGCATCACAGGAACTGCCGCCCACCTGATGATGACATGGAGCCTCCGGCTCGCCCCCTCAGCCTCGCTCGCCCCTATGCAATATCTCGAAATCCCGTTTGGCACGCTCCTCGGTTGGCTGATCTTTAACGATCTGCCCGACGGTCTTGCGGCGCTCGGCATTCTGATAACGATTTCGGCGGGGCTCTACATCATCCTGCGCGAACGCCGCCTTGAGCGTGTTTCGCCATCACCGCCCCATGCGCCGCCAGCGGCAGAGTGATCAGAACCGGCGCATCGGTTTCGATCCGCACCTTGCCCGACCCGATCACCTTGTTCGAAACACTGATCATCGCATCAGGGCTGAGGACGGCTTTTTCCAGCGGCCACGCCAGCCCCGTCGCACTGATGCCTGTCTCCGCCATGGGCAGAATCGACAGCCGCGTGCCCGGCTCCAACTCCATTTCGTGCAGCCCCTGATCGAGCGCGAAAAACACATCGACATCCGATAACAGGAAAATCGGTCGCGAAGCATGGCGTACCAGCACGTTCATCGTCGCCATCGTGTGGTCCATCCGCCCACCAAGGAATCCCACCCCGACCATCAGCGGCGACTGGACCCTCTGGATCACCTTTTCAAAATCGACGGTCTCCTGCTCCGCGATCCGGTGAATTCGTCCGGCATAATCACTCAGTACGACGTCCGGCAGGCTGTCGAGATCGCCGATGACCGCCTCTGGCATGATCCCACGCGCATGCAAAACCAGCGCCCCACCGTCCGCCGCGACCATTCTTGGCGCGATCGCCCGCAGGGTGTTAAACTCGGTCACGCTGATCGGTCCGCCACCGACCAGCCCTAATGGTTCATCAGAGAGAACAATCAATTTGCCACCTTACGATTGGTCACAATTTGGAAACATGCCCCAAAACAGCCACGAAATAATACCGTTATAAACCTCTTTCCGTTCCTGATTGCGAACCAATTGCTGGTAAACAGGACGGACCCGGCACTGGGAGAAAGTGAGCGTTTTATGGTTAGTTCGAGCAAAATTCTAACGGTTTCCTACGGGACCTTCTCGTGCACGCTAGAGGGATTCGACGATTCGTTCGATACGATGAAGGCGATTGCGGAATATTTCCGCGACCTTGCAGCAGATGACCGCTATTTCGGTGCAGAGCCGCCCACGCCAGACGCCGAGATGCTCGCCCGAATCGCCGAGCGCGAAATTTCGCGGCGCGTCGAAGCACGCATGGACCGCACGGGCATCGTCCTGCGACCTGCCGATTTCGAAGAGGCCCCAGCGCCCGAACCAGCCGCTCAACCCGCCGCCGAGCCAGCCCCGGTCGCGAAGGCACCCGAAACCGCTCCTTCCGATATGCCCGCACAGGCCGAGCAGCCGGATGACAATGCCGCCGCCTTCTTTGCTCAGCCTGCAGAGTCCGCAGCGCCCGCCTCGGGTGAGAGCCTGATCGAGCGGCTCAAGCGGATCCGCGCCGCCGCGGCTCAAAGCGCTGTCGCCGCCGAAACGACCGAGGAAGAAGGCGCGCTGGCCGAACCGCTCGTCGCACCATCCGCACCGTCGGAAGCGCTCTCCGTCACACCGCAGGACGAACCGGCGGAGGAGCCTGTGCTCAACGAGGTGATGGTCGAAGATACATCCGAGACCACGACTGCAGAGCCGGCTCCCTCTGTGGACGGCACAGTCACCGACAGCGCTACCGACCCTGAGCCGGAAACGATTGTGGCTGAAGAGCGGTCCCTCGAAGAGATCGACAGTGCAGATGACGACGCCGACGCAGCTCTCATCGCCTCTCTCTCTGCCCCCGTCGTCCCGGAAGAAGCGAGCACACAGTTGGTTGAAGAGGCCAGCGCGACCGGCTCCACGCCAAACGCGCTCGACCTGTCTTCCTTCGAGGACACCGCCGAAGACGAGCCCGAAGAAGCGGACGACGCCGCGCCCCTGAGCGCCAGCATGAGCTTTGATGCATTCGCCGAAGATGTCGCCGCCCGCCTCGAAACCACCGAGGTGTCCACCGACGAGATCACCGACGACGGCGCGCAAGTGGAAATATCACCGGTCGCGGAAGACCACTCCACCGACGTTGAAACGGTCGAGGAAGAGGTCGAAACCGTCGCCGAGGGTGAGATTGTCGAAAACTGGTTCGACGACGCTGACCTCGCGGCGCAATCCGATGCAGAGACAGATCATGTAAACCTCGCCAGCCTCGACGGGCTGGAAGACTACGAAGACAGCTTCGACGACGCCGAAGAGGCCGCCCTCTCCCCGGAGGAAGAAGCCGAACTGGCCCGTGAGCTTGCCGAGGTCAGCGCCGCTGAGGCAGAGGTCGTCGCCGCTTCTGCGCCGGATGACCACGCCGAAGAAACCGACGCGCTCGATATCGAGGACGAGGACGACGCCACGGCCGACAATCGCGGCCGCGACATTCTCACACGTCAGCCGAATGGTGACGGCGATGTCGAGCGGATCATGTCCCGCACCGACGATCACCTCTCCGAGCCGGAAGGCGAGCGCCGTCGCGCCGCCATTGCGCAGCTGCGCGCAGCAGTTGCCGCAACAGAGGCCGCGCGCCAGCTGGGGGATAAGCCAGAAAACGCGGACGCGGCTCAGGAGCCGTTCCGCGCGGATCTGAAAAAGGCGGTCAAACCGCGCTCCGCCTCCGGCCTCCTCAAAGCAATCCGCGGCAACCGCGAAAAGCCCGCCACGCCGCGCCCCGAACGCCCGCGCCCTGCGCCTCTGCGCCTCGTCGCAGAACAGCGCGTTGACGAACAGGCAGCCTCGGACAGCACAACCGCCCCGCGCCCCGTGCGCCCGACCCGCCCTGCCGCCAGCGCCCGCGCCAGGGCAACGCCGGTCATCAGCGGTTATGACAGCTTCAGCGAATTCGCGGATAGCATGGGCGCCCATGGCCTCGGCGATCTCCTCGAAGCCGCTGCCGCCTATACCGCCTTTGTTGAGGGCGCCGAGGACTTCTCCCGCCCCGAGCTGATCCAGAAAGTCCGCGAAGTTCACAGCGAGGATTTCAGCCGCGAAGACGGTCTGCGCTTCTTCGGAACCCTCCTGCGCGAGGGCCGGATCAACAAAGTCAGCGCCGGTCGCTTCCAGGTCGCCGATTCGACCCGCTTCCGACCAACGCAGCGCGCCGCGGGCCATTAGCGCCCGCCAGACCGCAAAATTCCCATCGGGCGGCC
>JAEPMR010000065.1 GCA_017643845.1 Marivivens sp.
GGCCGTTGCCCTATATGAAGCGAGACCCCGCAAGACCTGAGGAGCGCTATGCCTGCCACCAAGATTGCCACCTGCTGTTATTGTGGAGCGAAAACCGCGCTGACGCTGCGGGGACGTGAGCAGCATTCTCTGGCCTGCGGCAATTGCGGCGCACCGCTCAACAAGATGAAGTCGCTCCCTGTTGCGAAAACGCGAAATTCCGGTGAGCGGCGGCGGGCGCCAAAACCGGATTGGCATGTCCCGCACGGGCATCCCAGCGATCCGAATTCGCTGCCGCTGGGAGGGCATTACCATGCGCCGCCGAAACGCCCCAAACGGCGGAAATCCTTTGGTCGATTGCTGTTTGAAGGGGTGGCGGATGTGATTGAGGAGATTTTTGACTGACGTCGCGTCAGCCGATCACATTTGCATGAGTGCCTCTTGGGAAACCAGCCTGCGCGCCTAGGTAGAGTTCAGAGACAGACGATGGAACACGTTGTCTCTGTTACTGTCCCTCGTTCCGAACTGGCGCCCGGCTTTGATCCGGGCGCTTTTTTATGTGCGGGAGGCCTTTTCCGCGATGCCGGACTGTGCCGTCCGTCTGTCGAGCTCCGCCTCGATGTCGGCAAGGCGGATGTCATGCGCGGCGCACATAACGAGGAGGTGGTAGAGCACATCAGCGGCCTCGGACGTCAGCCGCGCGCGGTCTCCCTTAATGGCCTCAATAACGGCCTCTATCGCCTCTTCTCCGAATTTTTCGGCGCATTTTTCCGGCCCTTTGGAAAAGAGTTTTGCGGTCCAGCTGCTGTCTGGGTCGGCACCTTTGCGGGCGGCGATGGTTTGATCGAGGTCGTGCAGGCTCATGTCAGCCTCATGGGGATGCCGGCGGCGGCCATGTGCGCCTTGGCCTCGCCGATTGTGTAGGTGCCGAAGTGGAAGATCGACGCAGCCAGCACAGCTGATGCGCCGCCCTCTGTCACGCCTTCGACGAGGTGGTCGAGCGTGCCGACACCGCCGGAGGCGATGACGGGAATATCCACCGCATCCGAGATCGCGCGGGTCAGGGCGAGGTTGAAGCCTGCCTTGGTGCCGTCGCGGTCCATCGAGGTGAGGAGAATTTCGCCAGCGCCCTTGGCGGCGGCGGTGCGGGCAAATTCGACAGCGTCGATGCCGGTGGGCTTGCGGCCGCCGTGGGTGAAGATCTCCCATTTGCCGGGGGAAACTGTTTTCGCGTCTATCGCGCAAACGATGCATTGCGAGCCGAAGCGCAGCGCGGCCTCTGTCAGCACGTCGGGATTGGCGACGGCGGCGGAGTTGAAGCTGACCTTATCTGCCCCTGCGAGCAGGAGATTGCGCACATCCTCATGGGTGCGGACGCCGCCGCCCACGGTGAGCGGGATAAAGCACTGCTCGGCGGTGCGCTGCACCAGATCGAACATGGTGCCGCGGTTTTCATGGGTGGCGTGGATGTCGAGAAAGCACAGCTCGTCGGCGCCAGCGGCATCATAGGCCTTAGCCGCTTCGACGGGATCGCCTGCGTCGATCAGATCGACGAAATTCACGCCTTTGACCACGCGGCCATCGGCCACGTCGAGGCAGGGGATGATGCGGGTCTTTAACATGGGGTCTCAATAGGCGGTTGTCGGGGAGCGGGCAAGGATCGGTTGCACCTTGTGCTGCGGATGCCTAGCATTTTGTCGAACAATGGGAGGCGGGACATGCAAGAGAACGAAGCCATATATCCGAGCCTGAAGGGACGGTCCGTTTTTGTGACCGGCGGGGCGTCGGGCATCGGGGCGGAGATCGTGCGGGCATTCGCGCGGCAGGGCGCGACGGTCGGCTTTGTCGATATGGACTCTGCGGCTGGTGCAGCGATGCTGAGTGAGATCGGCGAGGGCCATGCTTTTGCGGCCTGCGACCTGCGGGATATTGAGGCACTGAAAAGCGCGTTTGCCACGCTTGCGGCTGAGATTGGCCCAGCAGAAGTGCTGGTGAATAACGCAGCGCGTGACGACCGGCATGACTGGCGTGAGGTGACGGCGGAGTATTGGGACGACCGCTCGAACACCAATTTACGGCATATGTTCTTTGCCATTCAGGCGGTTGCGCCCGCGATGATCGAGGCGGGGCGCGGCTCGATTATCAATATGGGGTCAAACTCATGGTGGGAGGCGGGTGGCGGTTTCCCGGCCTATGCCACGGCAAAGGCTGCGGTGCACGGGCTGACCCGCACCATGGCCCGTGATCTGGGGCGGCACCGGATACGGGTGAACACCGTGGTGCCGGGGTGGGTGATGACCGAGCGTCAGAAGGAGCTATGGGCGACGCCGGAGGCGCTGGAGAAACAGCGTCAGCGGCAATGCCTGCCGGACCTGATCGCGCCGCATTATCTGGCGCGGATGGTGCTGTTCCTCGCCTCGGACGATGCGGCGATGTGTACGGCGAATAATTATATGGTTGAAGCTGGCTCGATCTGAGGCGGCTCAGGCTTTCAAGAGGGCCAGCGCCTCTTTCAGATCAATTGCCCCGTCATAGAGCGCGCGGCCGGAGATCGCGCCATTGAGGGGTGCGCCGCAGTTGCGCAGGGCGGTGAGATCGGCCAGCGAGGAAACGCCACCGGAAGCGATGACGGGGATCGAGACGGCGTTGGCCAGATCTGCGGTGGCCTCGACATTCGGCCCCTGCATCGCGCCGTCGCGGTTGATGTCGGTGTAGATGATCGCGGCGACGCCTGCGTCCTCGAACGAGCGGGCGAGGTCAGTGACCATGACATCAGTTTCTTCGGCCCAGCCTTTGGTGGCGACGCGGCCATTGCGGGCGTCGATCCCGACAGCGACCTGACCGGGGAAGGCGCGGGCGGCTTCGCGCACCAGCGCGGGATTTTCAACGGCGACAGTGCCGAGGATGACGCGGGCGAGGCCTTTGGAGAGCCAGCGTTCGATGGTGGCCATATCACGGATGCCGCCGCCGAGCTGGGCGGGGACCTTGCAGCGCTCAAGGATCGCCTCAACGGGTGCTGCGTTCACCGGCTCACCGGCAAAAGCGCCGTTCAGATCGACGAGATGCAGCCATTCGCAGCCAGCATCGACAAACTCGGCAGCTTGGGCGGCGGGATCGTCATTGAACACGGTTGCCTGATCCATTTCACCTTTGAAAAGGCGTACGGCTTGGCCGTCTTTGAGGTCGATTGCGGGATAAAGGATCATGGGCTGCTCCGGTCTTGGATGTTGCGGCTGTTATGCATGGCATGGGCGGGATTGCAACGGGCGGAGCGACGCCACGTTCGTGTTGCAAGGAATCGGGGAACGCGGCTGAGTGGCGGGTAAATATCCGGAGAGAGCAATGAAGACGAAGTTGATGGCTTTAGCGTTTGGTCTGCTGGCTGGGGCGGCAGGGGCCGACCCTATTGAGGGCGTGTGGCAGACACAGGCCGACGACGGGGCGTTCGCGATGGTCGAGATCGCGCCATGTGGTGGGGCTTATTGCGGGCATATCCGGCGTACGTTTAACGATACTGGTGAGTATCAATCGGAAAACATTGGGAAAATGTTGGTGATTGATATGGTTCCCGTGTCTGAAGGCGAATATGAGGGCAAGGTCTGGCGCCCGTCGAACGACAAGATCTACATCGGCAAGATCAGCATTGACGGAACCGACATGCGGCTACGTGGCTGCGTGGCGGGCGGGCTTTTGTGTTCCAGTCAGCGATGGGTAAAGCTGGGCGGCTAGATCAGGGCCGCCACGCGAGGAAGTTGGCGATCAGGCGCAGGCCGGTCGCCTGACTTTTCTCGGGGTGGAACTGGGTGCCGATGATATTGTCACGCCCGATGATGGCGGTCACGTCGCCTGCGTAATCCACATGGGCGAGGCGCTCGGGGCTGTCTCGCACGGTCATCTGGTAGGAATGCACAAAATAGGCGTGATCGCCGGTGTTGATCCCGTTGAGTACGGCATGTGGATGGTCGATGATCAGGTCGTTCCATCCCATATGCGGGACGGGCAGGGTGGCGTCGGATGGGGTAATCCGGTCGATCTCGCCCGCGATCCAGCCGAAGCCAGCGGTCTCTTCATATTCGTGGCCGATGGTGGCGAGCATCTGCATGCCAACGCAAATCCCGAGGAATGGCACACCGCGCTGCATGACGGCGGTTTCGATGGCCTCTGCAATGCCGGAGACGGCATCAAGTGCGGCGCGGCAGGCGGGAAAAGCGCCGTCGCCCGGCAGCACGATGCGGTCGGCGCGGGCGATCGCGTCGGCATCGGAGGTGACGATCACCTCGCCCGCATTTGTCTCGCGGGCCATCCGCTCGAAGGCTTTCTCAGCGGAATGGAGATTGCCGCTGTCATAATCGACCAGAGCTGTCAGCATGGCGGAAGGATCCGTTTGGGGCGCCTCTAGAGGGCGCCTTTGGTGGAGGGGATGGCATCGGCTTTGCGCGGGTCGGTTTCGACCGCGATGCGCAAGGCGCGCGCGACCGCTTTGAAGGCGGCCTCGGCAATGTGGTGGCTGTTGAAGCCGTGCAGCTTGTCGATATGCAAGGTGATGCCGCCGTGCGTGGCAAGCGCCTGAAAGAACTCGCGCACCAGCTCGGTATCGAATGTGCCAATTTTGGGCGTTGGCAGCTCGAGATTGCAGATCAGATAGGGCCGCGCCGAGAGATCAAGCGCGCAGCGCACCTGTGCGTCGTCCATCGCGAGGTGGCATTCGCCGTAGCGCCGGATGCCTTTCTTGTCGACCAGAGCCTCCCGCAGCGCCTGACCGATGGCAATTCCGGTGTCCTCGACGGTGTGGTGGTCGTCGATGTGCAGGTCGCCTGTTGCGCGGATCGTCATGTCGATCAGGGAGTGGCGCGAGAGTTGATCAAGCATGTGATCGAAGAAGCCGACGCCGGTCTGATTGTCGTAGCGTCCCGTTCCGTCGAGGTTCAACTCGACAGTGATTTCGGTTTCGGCGGTCTTGCGAGAGATCGACGCGCTGCGCATGGGTAATCCTCTTATTGGTCGGGGGGGTTATAGGTTTTTGTTTCGGGTGTGGAAAGTAGGGATCGCTAAGCTAGTGGCGTCCGCGGTTTTTTCACAACGGATATGGTCAGCGATGCTCGAATTGAGTATTGACCTCACACTTGCCAGCTATGGCCAGACAGGCGGTGGAATAAGGAAACGGCGCAATGCAGAATAGCTTGATAATCGCAATGGGTCGGTTCTTTTTCTATCATCGAAACTGGGTGTTTCCGGTACTCATTATTGGCCTCTTTGCTATGGTGCGACCTGCTGAGCAAATGTTTTGGCGCGACCTGCTGGCTGCGCTGTTACTCGTTTGTGGGTTAGTTATTCGGTTTTTGGTTCTTGCTGTCACACCGGTAAAAAGGGATGGCGAAGGCAAAAGAGTAAATGCTGAAGAGCTGCGGACCTCAGGGATGTTCGCGGCATGCCGTAATCCTCTCTATGTGGGTAATATGTTGATAGCCTTAGGCTACTTTGTCCTGCATGGTGATCTATCGATCATTGTTATCGGGACCGTTTTGACGGCTGCGATTTACCAGGCAATCATCGCAAATGAGGAAAACTTTCTCACGGGGCGCTTTGGGGCAGATTATCAGTCGTACATGGAGCAAACGAACCGTTGGTGGCCACGATTGAGCGGGATGAAAAAGGGTTTCGCTGGCATGGAAGTCTCGTTGATGACGGGACTGAGGCGCGACCGCTCAGTTATGTTGAGTGTTGCTGTCATTTCGGCAGCAACAATATGGTATCGAGCGGGCGACGCTTTTCCGCCGCTGTGCTCATTGATCGTGCTTGGTGCGGCTGCAATTCTATATGCCCTGGTCCGCGGCAAGGAATAGAGCGAGTAGCACGTCATGTGGCGGCTAGCCGAGAGATTTCAGTCCTGGGAGCAGTCCCTTCACTCAAAATACGGTCGTCGGGTCGGAACACCGCAAGAGCGTCGGGATGCCGAGTGGTATGTGCGTTGGGTGGATCATGGGGCGCTGAGGGCACCGTATCACAATTTCGGGAAGGTCGCTGACGGAGTCTTCCGATCCAACCAACCGGATCATGCGCGGTTAGTGCATTACCAGCGGGCGGGAATAGAAACGATTTTGAATCTACGCGGTGCAGACCCGCACGCATTTTATCTGTTTGAGCAAGAGAGCTGCGCTGCACTCGGCATTGCGTTGGTCGATCATGCCATGGAAGCGCGAAAAGCAATGTCCGTAGAGACATTAACGGGGTTGCTGGATCATTTCGAGCAGCTGCCTCGCCCGTTTCTGATGCATTGTAAATCAGGCGCAGACCGAACCAGCATAGCTGCCGCTCTTTGGAAGCTGCACATGGAAAAACGGTCACTCGCGGCTGCATGGGGGGAGATGTCGTTCGGGTATCTGCACATTCAAAAAAGCAGGACTGGCATACTTGATATGCTTTTGGCGAGCTACGGCGAATACATTCGGGATCATAAGGCGATACCGGTTCGAGAGTGGATTGAAGAAAAATATGATCCGCAGGCGCTGGAGGCGCGATTTGAGCGGTTTCGGTTGGCAGGGTACCGACTGGAATCCTAACCCACCGGCAATTCCCGCCCGCGTTGGCGGCTGCGGAGGATGTAGCGGGCGAGGCTGGCGACGACGATGGCTCCTCCGACGAGGGTAAGGGTGGTGGGGCGTTCGTCGGTGCCGAGCCAAACCCAGACCGGGCCGAGCACGGTTTCGAGGAGCATCAGAAGGCTGACATTCGCTGCCGTGGTGTAGCGCGAAGCGAGTGACAGGGTGAAGAACGAGACCGGAAGGATCACTGCGCCTGTGAAGGCGATGGCGGCGATATTGCCGTCAAGCGCGCGGGCGGGGCCGACGAGGGCGAGGGCCATGGTGCCGGCGGAGAGGGCTCCGAGGCCGATGGCCAGAACGAACGGTACATCTCGGTGATGGCGGATCAGGGCGAAATTAAGTGCCAGCGCGATCGCCACACCGAAGCCCGCGAGAGCGCCGAGGACGCTGCGAAGATCGAGCGCCACCTGTCCGCCGTGGCCGAACACGGCCAATCCGACGCCGAAGAGCACGATGGCAATGGTGACCCAGGTCTCTTTTGAAGGGATCTCACCAGAAATCATCCGCCCAAATATCGCGGAAAAGATTGGCACTGTCGCGACGGCGAACAGCACAACAGACACCGGCGCGAGGCCGATGGCGGTGGGAAACAGTGTGGCGTTGAAAAACTGGCACAGGAACACGCCCAGACCGGCCCAGGAGATCAAGCGGCGCAGATCGGTACGGTGGGTGCGGCTGGTCAGTATCCAGATGAGCAAGAAGACCGGACCGGCAAGCATACCGCGCCAGACGAGCATTTCCGTGCCGTCCAGACCTGACCAGCGCATAAAGAGTGTGTCCGGCGTCAGAACGAGCGCGCCGAATGTTGCGAGCAGCAGCCCGAACAGCGGATGTGCTGTCATTATTCGCCGCTGATGGCGATTTTTCCCTTCAGACGGGCGCCCTTATGGGACTCGAGCTGCTTGGCGGTGACATCGGCCTCAACGCGGGCGTCGGAGTGCAATTCCACATCGTCCGCTTTCAAGGTGCCGGAGAGCGATCCGCGGACCTGTGCGGACATGGCGCTGACGTTGCCCTGCACGGTGCCGCCAACAAGGATGTCGACGGATTTGGCGTTGATGTCTCCGGTCACTTTCCCAGCAATATCGACGGTCGTCGCGCTGCCGCTGAGGTCACCGGTGATCGTGAGGTCTTCGGCGATGATGGTCTTGCTCATGGTTGAAATCTCCCTCTTGGCCACTTTGTGCCACGGAAAAGAGTGGGTGCCAATCCGCTGAACGTACCCAATGCGGGATGTTGCCGCTGGGGCTGTGTTCAGAAGGTCACGATCATCGGGAAGGTTTGGTCTACATGGAGCGGGCGATGAGATTCGAACTCACGACCCTTACCTTGGCAAGGTAATGCTCTACCCCTGAGCTACGCCCGCGCGCCATGTCGATCCAATCTGGAGCGGGCGATGAGATTCGAACTCACGACCCTTACCTTGGCAAGGTAATGCTCTACCCCTGAGCTACGCCCGCGCCGATTGGTATGCGGGGCATAGAAAAAGCCGCAGGAGGGTGCAAGTGGAAAATGCGTGGGCTGTGCGCATTTTTGGATCATTGCGATGTGCGGTCTGACATGGTGGTGGTTTCGAGCCCGACATCCACATGATGAATGGTGATTTGGGTGGGGCGATCCAGCAGGGCGATGCCGTAACCGCCCGGTTCGTCGATGGAAAGGCCGGAATCGGCGGTCACGAAATCAATAGGTGCCTGATGGCAGGGGCTTTTGAAACTGGACCAGCCGACGCCCTTGGCCGTGCCGGAGATCGTGCGGTGGATATGGCCGAACAGCAGGTAGGCGCCATGATCGGCCAGACGTGATAGGAGGGCCTCTTCGTTTTGCAGGCGGATGGCGTCCATTCCCGGAAGGCCTACACTGAAAGGCGGATGATGGCAGGCCACGATCGGCATGCGGTCGCCGCAGCCAGCAAGCGCCCCGTCGAGCCATGCGAGGCGTTCGGGGGAGAGGATGCCGGAGCGGAAGCCATCGGGGTGATCTCCGCCGTCATGCGAATCCAGAAGGATCAGCCGATGGTGCGGGAAATCGACGACCTGCTGGACGAATCCTTTGTCCGTTGCGGGGGTGTCGGGAAAAGCGGCGCGGAACGCGGCGCGGCGGTCGTGGTTGCCAATCATCAGGAGGACCGGGATCGGGCAGGTTTCGAGCACTTCGCGGAGCCGAGCATATTGGGTGGACGTGCCATGGTGCGTGAGGTCGCCCATCATCAGCACGAATGCGGCGTCAGGATGGGCCTCTACTGCGGCAGAAAGGACCGATTGCAGGCGGGCAAGGGGATCGAGACCGATGATTGTCTGGCCGGCTTCGGTGATGTGGATATCAGTGAGGATCAGGAGCTTTGTCATGATCCGCAGCTTGCGGCTTACTGAGAAATAGACAAGCAAAAAGAAAGCGCCCCCCGAAATTCGGGAGGCGCGCTTCACGTCGTGTGGGCAGTGCCTATTCCAGTTCGATCAACAGGTCTTTGGCGTCGATCTGGCCGCCGGCCTGAACGTGGACAGCTTTGACGACCGCATCGCGCTCGGCGTGGATGCCGGTCTCCATCTTCATCGCTTCGATGGTCAGAAGCAGATCGCCTGCTTTCACCGCCTTGCCTGCCTGAGCTGCGACAGTTGCGACAACGCCCGGCATTGGTGCGCCGATATGGTTCGAGTTGCCGTTTTCGGCCTTGGGGCGTTGGACTTTGTCCGCCGCGGCGAGGCGGTTTAGGACGCGCACGGCGCGCGGCTGGCCGTTCAGTTCGAAGAAGACCTTTACCTCGCCGTTTTCGTCCATGTCTGCGACGGCTTGCAGGCGGATTTCCAGCGTTTTGCCGGGGTCGATCTCGGCGCTGATTTCCTCGCCCGGCTCCATCCCGTAGAAGAAGGTGCGGGTGGGCAAAGTGCGGACGGGGCCATAGGTGCGGTGGCGGCCCATGTAATCAAGGAAAACCTTGGGATACATCATGTAGCCGTTGAGATCCTCGTCATCGACCTCTTTGCCTTCGAGCTGTTTGGAGAGGTCGGCGCGGGTCGCTTCTAAGTCTACCGGCTTGAGGTGCTTGCCGGGGCGGTCGTCGAAAGCTTTCTCGCCTTTGAGAATTTTCTTTTGCAGGGCTTTCGGCCACCCGCCCGGGGGCTGGCCGAGGTTGCCTTTGAACATGTCGATCACGCTGTCGGGGAAGGACACATCGACGGCGGGATCTTCGACTTGTGCGCGGGTGAGGCCTTGGCTGACCATCATCAGGGCCATATCGCCCACGACCTTTGACGAGGGCGTGACCTTTACGATGTCGCCGAACATCTGGTTCACATCGGCATAGGTCTGGGCGACCTCGTGCCAGCGGTCCTCCAGCCCCATGGAGCGGGCTTGCGCCTTGAGGTTGGTGAACTGGCCGCCGGGCATCTCGTGGAGGTAGACCTCTGACGCGGGGGCCTGAAGGCCGCTCTCGAAAGCGGTGTAATGGCCGCGCACCTGTTCCCAATAGTTGGAAATCTCGCGGATCGCGGCGATATCGAGGCCGGTGTCGCGCTCGGTGCCGCGCAGCGCTTCGACAATCGAGCCAAGGGTGGGCTGCGAGGTGTTGCCGGAAAAGGCGTCCATAGCGGCATCGACCACGTTCACACCTGCATCCGCTGCCGCGACGATGGTGGCGATGGAGGCGCCGGAGGTATCGTGCGTGTGGAAGTGGATCGGCAGATCGGTCTCTTCCTTGAGCGCGGTGAAGAGCGCCTTGGCTGCGGCAGGCTTCAGCAGGCCCGCCATATCCTTGAGGCCAAGCACGTGGGCACCGGCCTTTTCCAGCTCTTTCGCCATGCCGATATAATATTTCAGGTCGTACTTGGCGCGGGCCGGATCGAGGAGATCGCCTGTGTAGCAGATGGTGCCTTCGCAAACCTTTCCGCTTTCGACAACGGCATCCATGGCGACGCGCATGTTTTCGACCCAGTTGAGGCTGTCAAACACGCGGAACACATCAACCCCCGATTTCGCGGCCTGTGCGACGAAGGCCTGAACCACGTTATCGGGGTAGTTGGTGTAGCCGACGCCATTGGAGGCGCGCAGCAGCATCTGGGTCATGATGTTTGGCATGCCTTCGCGGATGTCGCGGAGGCGCTGCCACGGGCATTCCTGCAAGAAGCGGTAAGCCACATCGAAGGTCGCGCCGCCCCAGCATTCGACCGAGAACAGATCGGACATTTTCGCGGCATAGGCAGGGGCCGCGCCGATCATGTCAATCGAGCGCATTCGCGTGGCGAGGAGCGACTGGTGGCCGTCGCGCATCGTTGTGTCGGTGATGAGCAGTTTGTTCTGCTCTTTCATCCATTTGACGACCGCCTCAGGCCCTTGCGCATCGAGCAGCGTGCGGGTGCCTGCGGGGGCTTCATTCGCGGCCCCGCGGCGCACGGGCGGTCTGGGTGCCTTGATGTCGGCGGGCGGCTTGGGACGACCGGCTGTCTCGGGATGGCCGTTGACGGTGATGTCTGCGATGTAGGTCAGGATCTTCGTGGCGCGGTCACGGCGCTTTTTGAAGTTGAACAGATCCTGCGTCGTGTCGATGAACTTTGTCGTGTACTGGTTCGACAGGAAGGTCGGGTGCTTCAGTAGGTTTTCGACGAAAGCGATGTTCGTCGAAACCCCACGAATGCGGAATTCGCGCAGGGCGCGGTCCATGCGGGCAATCGCCATTTCGGGCGTTGGCGCGTGGGCTGTGACCTTGGTCAGGAGGCTGTCGTAGTAACGGGTGATTACGGCGCCGGAATAAGCGGTGCCACCGTCGAGCCGGATGCCCGGGCCGGTGGCTGAGCGATACATCTGGATACGGCCGTAATCGGGGATGAAGTTATTAAGCGGGTCTTCGGTGGTGACGCGGCACTGGAGCGCGTGGCCGTTGAGGGCGACATCGTATTGTGAGGCGACGCCGGTGGCCTCGGTCAGGGATTTGCCCTCAGCGATGAGGATTTGGGCGCGAACGATGTCGATGCCGGTCACTTCTTCGGTGACGGTGTGTTCGACCTGAACGCGGGGATTGACCTCGATGAAGTAGAATTCGCCGCTGTCCATATCCATCAGGAATTCGACGGTGCCGGCGCATTCGTAGTTTACGTGCTGGCAAATCTGTTTGCCGAGGTTGCACAGTTTCTCGCGCTGGGCCTCTGAGAGATAGGGCGCGGGCGCACGCTCGACGACCTTCTGGTTGCGGCGTTGCACGGAGCAGTCGCGTTCCCAGAGGTGATAGATGTTGCCTTGCTTATCACCGAGGATTTGCACTTCGACGTGACGGGCGCGAGTGATCATCTTTTCGAGATAGCCCTCGCCGTTGCCAAAGGCGGCTTCGGCTTCGCGGCGGCCTTCGCGGACCTTATCGGCCAGCTCTGCCTCGGATTCGATCGGGCGCATGCCGCGGCCACCGCCGCCCCAGCTGGCCTTGAGCATCAGGGGGTAGCCGATTTCGGCGGCTTCCTTACGGATCGCGTCCATGTCATCGCCAAGCACTTCGGTTGCGGGGATGACCGGAACGCCAGCGGCGATCGCGACGCGGCGGGCGGAGGCTTTGTCACCCAGTTCGCGCATGGTTTGCGCTTTGGGGCCGATGAAGGTGATGCCGTTTTTCTCGCAGGCATCAACGAAGTCGGGATTTTCAGAGAGGAGGCCGTAGCCGGGGTGGATGGCATCTGCGCCGGACATTTTGGCGACGCGGATGATTTCGTCGATGCTGAGATAGGCTGCGACGGGACCGAGACCCTCACCGATTCGATAGGCTTCGTCTGCTTTGAAGCGGTGCAGGCCCAGTTTGTCCTCTTCGGCAAACACGGCCACGGTTTTCTTACCCATCTCGTTAGCGGCCCGCATGATGCGGATGGCGATTTCGCCACGGTTGGCTACGAGAATTTTTTGAAAATCTGGCATTTGCCGGTCTCCCCCTTCGCAGTTGCAGCATTATCAATATGGACTTTCTGCGCCGCAGTAAACCGTCGAGAACGATTATTGTTATCGCTAACACGACCGCTAGCGCAAACAGTCCTGCAGGCTATCGAACGATTCTGCACCGAGTTGGTGCATGTTTGCGATCAGATCGGCGCGGAGGATGTCGGCCAGATGGTCCGGCCCTGCCGGGCCGAGGGCTCCGAGTGCATAGTGCCATGCCCGCCCCATCATTACGAAATCTGCCCCCAGAGCGCGGGCGCGCAGGATGTCGAGGCCAGATGTGACGCCGCTGTCAAAGATGATTGGGAGGGTGGTTGCCCGCCGGATCGAAGGAAGCACGTCGATCGTGGCGGGGGCTGCGTCGAACTGGCGTCCGGCATGGTTCGAGACCCAGATCGCGTCGACGCCCTCGGATTCGAGGAGGGGGATGTCATCGGGGCGTAGGATGCCCTTGACCACGAGGGGGCCGTCCCACGCGGCGCGCAGATCGCGCAGATAGCCGAGATCGGGCGATGTACGGAGCAGATAGCCGGCATGCGCGGTGGAGGGCAGCTGACGTTTGGCCAATTCGCCTGCGTAAGCGTCAATCAAACGCATCCGGGGCATGCCGGTGCGGGCAATGCCGAGCGCCCAAGCCGGGCGGCGGACGACCTGCGTCAAGAGGCGCGGCGTGAGGCGCGGCGGTTGGGTCAGACCACCCCGGGTCTGGCGCTCGCGGCGGGAGGGGGCGGGCACGTCGAGGGTCAGCACCAACGTCCCGAAACCGGCGTCACGGGCGCGGGCGAGCATGTCGGCGCGGATGGCGGGGTCGCGGGGCGGATAAATCTGGAACCAGCCGTTCCCGTTGAGGCAGGGTGCCACGGTGTCGGGTGTCACGGTGGCGACGGTCGAAAGGCCGTAGGGAATGCCCAGCCGTGTCGCTGCGGTGGCCAGAAGGCGCTCTGCATCGGGCCAGATGAGACCTGACATGCCGACCGGCGCTATGCCGAAGGGCAGGGGGTAGGTCCGACCAAGAAGCGGTGTTTCGAGAGAGGGAGTGATCTCGCCGTGCAGAATTGACGGTGTCAGGAGGACGGCGTCAAGTGCTGCCCTGTTGCGTCCCTGAGTGTGTTCGTTTCCGGTGGCGCTGTCGAGATATTCCCAGACGAAATGGGGAATGCGCCGACGTGCGGCGCGTTTGAGATCGGCGAGTGCCGGATATTTGGCGTGGAGCGTCATGCTGGCACGCTATCCGCGCTGCTGCGAGGAATGAAGGGGAAAAGTGTTTCGCACTGTCTGGCACAAATATCCGGTATTTCAGTGCTATTCGCGGCTCTATTCGCCTTGTGGAACACGCCTGTCGGCGAGCGCGACCTCTCGCAACAGGAACGAGATCAGCAGGCCACAAATCGCGAGGGCGGCGGAGAGGAGATAGATCGGTTGCAAGGCGTTCACCACGGCGTTGCCGATGATTTCCTTTGCG
>JAEPMR010000066.1 GCA_017643845.1 Marivivens sp.
CGATCGGGTCGCGGCCGTAATGCGCGTTGACCTGACCGCCAGCCTCCCCGGCGCCACCAAGATAATAAGCCTGCCCATCGGCAGAGGCGCGCCAGCCCTCACCGAACCAGGCCGCCATTGGTTCGGCCTGTATGGCGTCGGTCAGACAGCCGAGCGCGGCGCGAAACGTCTCTTCACGCATGTGCCACGTCTGCATGCGCAGGAGCGTGCGCCGCGATGCCACGCCGCAGACCTCAGCCATCCGTGACAGGCCGAGGTTCGTCGCTTCCGCAATCATAGCTGCGAGAAAGGATCGTTCATCGCTGGGCGGCAACCCGGTCGAGACATGACCGAAATGGCTGGTGAAACCGGTCCAACGTTCGACCTGAGACAAAACATCGGTGATGCGCGTCGTCGGCACGAGATTGTAGCAGGTCCGGACGAACTGTCTGCCATCGTCGCGTTCGGCAAGATCGGTTTTCGGCTCTTTCGGAAACCGCAGTCGGTCACCGGAAAACAGCGCGGGATCGCCGCTGGTCAGCCCCCCTGATACCTTGAGCAGCGCAGTATCCAGTTCGGCCGCGCGGGCATCGAGCCACACATGAGGATCAGGAATATCGGAGACCTGTGCCGGGACCGGATCCGTACTCGGTGAAAGCAGCGTTTCCAGAGAGCGGTGCAGTCGGGAGGTTGGCACCCAGATGTCGCCCGCCGCCAGTGCTCCAGCCAACGCGGAATAGGTCGCCAGCTCCCAATGGGTTCGGTCGATCTTGTCGTCCGTGACGACATAGCGCTGCCATCGCCGCTCGATATGCCCGAGCGGCAAGCCATCAGGGAGCGCCGTGCGCCAGTCGCCATCGAGTTCGGCCAGGATCGCCATCGCTGCACGGAGCGGCGCGGTACCCTTGCGACCCTCGAACGTGAACGCTTTCAGGAAGCGCGGCCCCGCCCGCTTGAACGTCCGATATTCTGGCCCGATTTCACTGATGGCATTATCTCGTCCCGGCCTCGTGGTTCGCCGGAGAAGAGCAGCGTCGGCATCGATCGTATCGAGCGAGGCGACCGCTGCGACCGCTGCTGCAATATCGCCGCCGGCGCGTGCGGCTTTGCTGACCGCCTCAAGCACGTCGGCGACACGGATTAATCGGTCGCGGCCCTGGTCGGCAGAAGCGGCAACCGTCTGTTCAAGGCGTTTGCGGGCACGCAGATGCGCTCGCCCGATGAGCGAGTCGAACATACCGATAGCTGTGTCAGTCAGCGTGGCCTCAAACTCGCGCAGCGTCGCCACAAGAATAACATGCCGCCGCGCCGACCCCATCTGCTGGAATGCCTGCGCGGTGTAGCGGACCCCTTCGCGCGCAAATTGCTCCATTCGGGGTTCGTATCGTCTATCGATGGCGGGCGTCCTGATGCCGCGAACCAGTGCGATCTTGTCAAGAATACCGACGAGCGAGGCAGAGGCGACGCGCGGGGTGGGTTCCCGTAGCCAGGAAAATCGGCTTTGCCTATCGTGCGTTTTCTCGGCGATAAGCGCGTCAAGTCGGCTATGGGTGGCCGGATCGAGACGATTGTCGATGTCGGCGATGATCCGGTTTTCGGCCGCGTGCATCGCTTCGGCGGCCATGCGCTCGACCACGGTGATTCCGGAAATGACTATCTTACGGAAGCGCAGTTCGTCGAGGAAGTTGCCCAACAAGACGCGTCCGTTGGTCAGGCCGACAGCTTCGGCTTCCAGCCACGCTCGAAGCGTTGCGCGCATCGGCTTGGTGAGGTCGGTGAACCCGAAACGCGCCTTGATCGCGAGAAGCTGATCGTAGCGTGTGGGCGTCCGTCGTGCGAAACCGCCGATCACTTCTGCATCGATCCCGATCTGCTCAGCGATATGGTCGAGCATGACAGCGGGCAGCAATTCGCCGCGTCGGAGATGCCTCCCCGGATAACGCAGACAGCAAAGCTGCAAAGCATAGCCAAGCCGGGTCTCAGGCGTGCGGGCGCTGTTGATGGCAGCTAGGTCGTTTACGTCCAGACTGTGATGGCGGACGACCGTCGTCTCGTCTTCGGGCAGCGCCAACAAAGCGTCGCGCTGAGGGCCGATCATGTAAATGCGTGCTGGCATCGGTTATCCCTTTCAAAAATCACTTGCCTTTTGATACAGTTTTGCAAGAGGATTGTGAAAGGCATTGAGCCTTGATTTGCGGTCATGGTCATCCTGCTTCCGTAGACGGCCGTTTGTGAAAGGATCGAATTGAGCACCGCACCTTATTTGATCGGCTATGCTCGCGTGTCGAAGGGGGACGACCAGTCGAACGCAGCACAGTTGCGCGCGCTGACGGCAGCGGGTTGTAAACGCGTCTTCGAAGAATCCGCCAGCGGCGGGCGATGGGACCGGCCGAGGCTCCAGGAGATGATCGGCCAGCTACGGGATGGCGATGTCGTTGTTGTCTGGAAGCTCGACCGGCTTTCGCGAAGCCTGAAAGACCTGCTGCACTTGATGGAAAAGATCGAAGCGGCGGGGGCCGGCTTCCGGTCGCTGACCGAAGCGATCGACACGACGACACCGGCAGGCCGCATGATGATGCAGATGGTCGGCTCATTCGCCGAGTTCGAGCGCGCCATGATCCGCGAGCGGACTAGCGCAGGGCTAGCGCAGGCGCGGTTGGAAGGGCGGCTCGGTGGTCGGCGGCGCAAACTTGACGATAAGAAACGGCGTGAGATCGCCGAATCCGTTGTTGCGGGGCGCAAGTCCGGCGCCGAGATGGCGCGGCTCTATGACGTGAGCGAGCCAACCGTCTCAAGAATCGTTGCCGAATATCGTCAGCGGGAAGCCCATGAGGCCTTGGCATGACTTGGATCCGATGACCTCCATGGGGTGGAAAGCGGAAAGGCCGCTTTCAGCAGCCAACCCTTCCAAGCGGAAGATGTCGAACGACCTACCAATTGCAGTCGATCAAGACATGGATCGTCGGCAAAGCTGCATGGACCTCCGATCATTTCGGCGACAGGGTTTCAATGATCCGGCAATCGTCGACGATGCCGCACTCGCACTGGTCGATCATTCTGTCGAGTTCGGCCTTGAGCGCCATGAGATCAGTGATCTTCTTTTCGACCTTTGCACGATGTTCGCTAGCGATGGCATCAACTGCTGCGCAGGATTGTCCGCGATTGTCGGATAGCGTGAGAAGCGCTCTGATCTGGTCGAGCGAGAAGCCCAGGTCACGTGCCCGGCGGATAAAGCTCAGCCGGTTCAGATGGTCTGGCTCGTACGCCCGATAATTGCCTTCGGTACGCGAGGGCTCGGGCAGTAGACCGTTCTTCTCGTAAAAGCGGATCGTTTCGACCTTGGTACCGGTTTGCCTTGCAAGATGACCGATCGTCAGAATTGAAGAGTTCATTTTATGACCCTATAGCGTATACAGGGTCATGTAGGTTCTATTTGGACGTTTGTCGATCTCGATGGCTCGCCTAGTGCGCCGCTCTGGCGCTCTCCACCTCTTCACGCACCAGGTCGTGGAGTTGCTGCGGTCCGAAGGATTCCAGCGGCCTGCCATTCACGAAAAAGGTCGGTGTCTGGCGCACATTATTGCTCTGAACATCGGCCATATCCTGCTCAAGAACGGCGTCAATCTCGGCCGAGGACATCTCACGCCGTGCCTGCTCAACATCCAACCCAGCCGCCGCCACGATTTCCCAGGCTTTCTCGAGATCGGGTGCACCATGCACGGCCCATTCCGGCTGTCGCGCCAGCAGGGCTTCCAGTATCGGTTCGTATCTGTCCTGAAGACGGGCTGTTTCCAGAATCCTGACGGCTTCGTCAGATCCGTCATGGAAGGGCGCGTATCGGATGACCAGGCGCGTCTCGGCAGGGAAATTCGCCATGATCTGCTTAACGGCTGGATAGAAAGCTCGGCACGCCTCGCAGGACGGATCAAAGAATTCCACGATCGTCACCGGCGCATCCGCTGGGCCGATTACGGGTGAATGCGCCCTGACCAACGCATCACCTTGCGCCGGTGCAACGGGCTGTGCCGAGAGGCCGCCGTACCGGTCGTAGATAAAGGCACCGCCTGCAAAGACAATCAGTGCGACAAGGCCAGTGAGAAGTACGATGGACCGTCTGGTCATGTTGAACGTCTCCGGTGCGCGAGAACGAGAAGAAGAGCGATGCTCCCAAAGGCGGCGAGCGATAGGTAAGGGAGCGGCAAAATGCCAAGGACCGTCATCTCGACGCCAGAACATGACGGGCCGTCTTGTGTACAAGGCTCGATGGCTGCTGGAAGGATCCTCGCATAAAGGAGGGAGTGGAATGCAGCGATGGCGGCACCTAGGGCAGCCAGTGGAAGTCCGTACCGGGAAACGCTGGCATCACCTCGAAAGCTAGCGACAGCCAGAATGACCGCCAGCGGAAACATGAAAGCGCGCTGATGCCAGCACAGATTGCACGGCGTCTGTCCCATGACCTCACCAATGAAGAGAGCGCTGAGCGAGGCGGCAAGCGCAATGAGCCATGCCGAGAAGACGAACGCCCAGGTATTTGCAGTCGTGCCCGCCCCGGTGGTCATAGCACTCCCTTTCGCCATCGTTTCGCTTCGCTCCATTTACCTTTGCATTCAACTATTTCTGCACCCTGTACCCACTACAGGGTCAAGGCTCCTTAATGAAGTTGTACCGCGAATTTGCACGTGGATCGCAGCGCGAAATCAAATAAACGAAGTCCACTCTTGACCCTATAGTTGCTACAGGGTCTATCTGCGGTGTCACATTAAACCATCGAGGTGACACCATGGCGGCAGCGAGCCCTTACAGACTGCGTATAGAAGGCATGGACTGCGCCTCGTGCGCATTGAAAATCGAGACGGCGATGCAACGCCTGCCGGGCGTTAGCGACATCAATGTCAGCTACGCCAACGAGACGCTAGCATTGCAACTCGATGAAGACCGGACGGCCCTCGGCACTATTGAGCAAAAGATCCGAGCGCTCGGGTACACGCCAGTGATCGAGCAGGCTGAGACGAAGGGGGGGCCGCCTCGGAAGCGCATCACAGAGGCGTGGTGGAAAGGCAGCAAGGGTCGGCTTGTACTGCTGACCGGCGCACTGTTCATGCTTGCCTTCGCCATTGCGCGTATCCTGCCGGATTGGGAGCAATGGCTCTATTCAGGTGCGGCCCTGATCAGCGTTATCCCGTTCGCGCGGCGGGCGGTCGCCGGTGCGATGTCCGGCTCACCCTTCACCATCGAGACGTTGATGACGGTCGCGGCACTCGGCGCGGTCGCCATCGGCGAGGCCGAAGAAGCTGCTGTCGTGATCTTCCTGTTCGCAGTGGGCGAGCTGCTTGAAACCGTGGCGGCAGGCCGTGCGCGGGCAGGCATTGAAGCGCTGATCGATCTCGTGCCCCGGGTCGCGTTCCGCGAGCGTGATGGTGTCATTGAGCAGGTCGCTGCCGAAGAGTTGGCTATTGGTGATGTCGTCGTTGTTCGGCCTGGGGACCGTGTGCCGTCTGACGGCACGGTGATTGATGGTGCATCTGAGGTCGATGAGGCGCCCGTGACAGGCGAATCCATGCCCGTGCTTAAAGAAGCCGGCGCAAACGTCTATGCCGGCAGCATCAATGCAAATGGCGAGTTGCGAGTGTCGATCAGTCATGTCGCGGCCGACAATACCATTGCCCGCATCATCCACATGGTCGAGGAAGCTCAGGAATCAAAGGCCCCGACGGCGCGTATGATCGACCGTTTCAGCCGCTGGTATACGCCTGGCGCTATGGTCGTCGCGGCTCTGATCGTCGTGGTGCCGCCGCTCGCCTTCGGCGGTGACTGGATGACATGGGTATATCGGGGTCTTGCGACGTTGCTGATTGCTTGCCCCTGCGCGCTCGTGATTTCCACGCCGGCGGCTATTGCCTCGGGTCTTGCCGCCGGCGCGCGTCAGGGATTGCTGATTAAGGGGGGCGCGGCACTGGAAATACTCGGTAAGGTCGTAACTGTTGCCTTCGACAAGACAGGAACGCTGACGCGTGGCCATCCCCAGGTGACGGACATTGTGCCGATCAATGGGGACGAGAACGCCGTCCTTGCCATTGCAGCGGCCGTCGAGCGCAGCACCAGCCATCCTCTCGGGGTTGCAATCGTGGAGGCGGCAAAAGTGCGGGGGCTCGAACTGCCCGTCACCTTCGGGGGCGGCGTTGCCACACCCGGCAAAGCGGTCACAGCGCGGTTGAAGGACGGCTTCGCTTCGGTCGGGTCTCCCCGTCATGCCGCCGAACAGGCTGCCCTCGAAGAGAACATTGCCGAGACGATCACCACACTGGAGAGCCAGGGCAAGACGGTCGTCGTGCTTATAAAGGGCAAGACCATCGAGGGATTGATCGCGTTGCGCGACGAACCGCGCGACGACGCTATCGAAGGTGTGAAGCGGCTGACAGATCGAGGTGTGCGGCCACTGATGCTGACCGGCGACAACAAGCGCACGGCCGACGCCATTGCGGCCCATCTTGGCCTTGAGGCAAGCGCCGAATTGTTGCCCGACGCCAAGCTCGCCGAGATCGGTCGCCTCAAAGCTAATGGCCCGATCGCCATGGTGGGAGACGGTATCAATGACGCGCCGGCGCTCGCAGCCGCTTCCGTTGGCGTTGCCATGGGTGCAGGCACCGACGTTGCTCTGGAGACCGCAGATGCCGCGCTGCTCAGAAACCGGGTGACGGGTGTTGCCGATCTCATCGGGTTGTCACAGGCGACACTCGGCAATATTTGGCAAAATATCGCCATAGCGCTTGGTCTGAAGGCCGTCTTCCTCGTGACGACTCTATTCGGCATTACCACGCTCTGGATGGCGATTCTCGCCGATACGGGCGCTACGGTCCTCGTTACAGCCAATGCGCTGCGCCTGCTGACCTGGCGCGGCACCCGCGACAAATGAGCCCAAGCAGTGCGCGAAGGCAGGTCGCGGCTTCCACTTCTCGCCAAGAAAGCCGAGGTGTAATTTATGAGTAATCAGTCCAAGGGCAGTGCCACTTCATCCGAGAAGAGCGAACAATGGGCGCTCGCATGGGTGCTTGCGATCAATACGGCCCAGGCAGCCATTGTGGGGGGATTAGGGTGGTGGGCTCAGTCAACAGGATTGATGGGCTCTGCACTCGATAATCTTGGCGATGCCGGTGTCTACGCTATTAGCCTTTTCGTCGTAGGTCGCGGTTTGGCGGCGAAGGTTCGAGTTGCCCGGCTGTCGGGTATCCTTCTGATGGTTTTCGCTGGTCTTCTTCTATTTGAAGTCGGTCGTCGCTTCTTCACTGGCTCCGATCCGATAGGGCCGGTCATGATTGCCGTGGCAATCGCGAGCGCGCTTACGAATATGATCTGCATGTGGTTCCTGAATTCTCATCGGGAAGGCGGCGTGCATCTGCAAGCCTCATGGATTTTCACGACAAACGACATGCTCGTGAACTCAGCCATCGCGCTTTCGGGTCTGGCCGTAATCCTTTTCAATTCGCCCTACCCGGATCTGATCATCGGCCTGGGCGTGGTTGTTGTCGTTGTCAGAAGCGGCTTGGAAATTCTTGAAAAGGCCGGGGAAGCTGGAGAGAAAGTTAATCAACATGATTAGTTCACGAGCCCTATCCGCCGCCTTCCTTACCCTTGCGGTATTGATCTCTCCTGCCGTTGGTCACGACTTCCAAGCCGGTTCGATCACCATCAATCATCCGTGGTCGCGCGCGACTCCGCCGGTCGCGCCGGTAGCCGGCGGCTATCTGACGCTAACGAACGATGGCGGTATGGCCGACCGTCTGGTTTCGATCTCATCACCTCTGTCAGAACGGGCGGAAATCCACGAGTCGACCGTGATCGACGGGGTTGCCAGCATGAGGCCGGTGCAAAATGGCATCGAAATTGGGGCTGGCAAGACGGTCGAACTTCAACCTGGCGGTATACACATCATGTTTTTGAAGCCATCGCGTCCTTTGAAGGAAGGGGAGCGGTTTGCCGCAACACTGGTGTTCGAGCAGGCCGGTACCATCGACGTTGAGTTCGCTGTGCAGAACATGGGTGCTCGTCCGGAATTTGCGAACGAACATGACGGGCACGGAGAGGCTGTCCAATGAGCGGCGTCAAACTTTTCCGTCTTGTTGCATGGGTTGCCGTCGCCGCTGTCGGTGGGCTTTTCATCGGCTTGTCAGTGTCCAAGCCTTGGCAGCAGCAAAATGCGGCGGTCGCGTCTTCGACAGGCATCGCAGCTATCGGCGGCCCGTTCCAGCTCACATCGCATCAAGGCGGGACGATCGACAATGCCGCGCTTGCTGGAAAGCCTTATCTCGCCTTCTTCGGCTTCACCCATTGTCCCGATGTGTGTCCGACGACGCTCTACGAACTCAGCGATCTCATGAACGAGCTCGGGCCGGTGGCCGACCAGTTCAACGTACTGTTCTTCACCGTCGATCCCGAACGAGACAGCCAAGAGCTGCTGGCTCAATACATGACAGCCTTTGATGATCGCATCCTCGCATTGCGGGGAAATCGACAGGAAACGGACGCCGTGGTGAAGGCCTTTGCGGCCTACGCGCGAAAAGTGCCTCTGGAGGGGGGCGAATACACGATGGATCACACCGCAGGCGTCTACATGATGGATGCCGAGAGCCAATTCGTCGGCACGCTCGACATGCACGAGCCGCGTGAGATTCGCTTGCAGAAGCTCCGCCGTCTAGTGGGCGAGATTGGCTGATGGAGTTCTCCAGTATCGGAATGGCGACGGCTTTCGCCGCTGGCGTTATATCCTTCCTGTCGCCCTGCGTTCTGCCGCTGGTGCCGGGCTATATTTCCTACGTTGCAGGCCGCACGATTAGCCCGGACGGAATTGCGGCCGATACAGAATTCAGGGCAGCGGGCCGAACTCTCGGCCTCAGCCTCTGCTTCGTGCTCGGCTTCACGACCGTGTTTGTCATCCTTGGGGCCACCGCCACCGTGTTGAGCCGGCTCTTGCGCATGTATCTTTTCGAAGCGAACCTGATTGGCGGAGGGATCGTTATCGTCTTCGGCCTATTCACGACCGGCCTCGTACCAATGCCCTGGCTCAATCGTGAAGCCCGGTTCCATGCCAATCCGGGCAGCGGAAGCGCTGGGGCCGCTTATCTCCTGGGTCTCGCTTTTGCGTTCGGCTGGACTCCCTGCATCGGACCAGTGCTAGGTGCGATTCTGACCCTCTCCGCTGCCAACGCCACGGTTGCAAGCGGAACGACGCTGCTCGCCGTCTATTCCCTGGGCCTTGGCCTCCCTTTCATCTTGGCGGCTTTATTCATGCGCGGGTTCATGGCGCGGATGATGTCGATGCGCCGCACCGGCCGGGTGCTCAAAATCGTCGCTGGTGGGGTGATGGTGGTGATGGGCATCGCCATGATCACCGGCCATCTCTCTAGCTTTGCAATATGGCTGCTCCAGACGTTCCCGGCCCTCGGTCGGATCGGCTAAGCCGGAGTTTAAAGGACATTCGGACATGCTCAGGCTCGGCCTTCCACTCGCCCTTGGCGGGTTTTTCATTGATCAGGCGACGAAGTGGTGGGTCATGGACCATGTTATGAATCCACCTCAGGTCATTCCCGTCACCGGCTTCTTTAATCTCGTGCTCGGCTTTAACACCGGCGTGAGCTTCGGATTGTTCGGCCAGGCGCCGGTTTGGCTCCTGATGGCGTTCCCGCTCGCTATAGTCGCCGGCCTCCTTATCTGGATCCATCGAAGCGACAGCCGCCTGACGGCATCCGCCCTCGGGCTCGTGGTTGGGGGGGCGCTCGGCAATCTGCTCGACCGGCTCCGGCAGGGTGCCGTGACGGATTTCCTGGATTTTTACATCGGCAGCTATCATTGGCCCGCCTTCAATCTTGCCGACGTGGCGATTGTCTGTGGGGTAGGGCTTTTGCTGATGGAGAGCATTCTGGTAAAAGGCAAAGCAAAGGCTGCATGAACAGAAGCCCTCGCCAGCTATCCGTGAGCCATGGTTCGGAGGAAATAGACGTTCTAGTGATCGGCGCGGGTCAAGCGGGACTCGCAGCCGGCTATTATCTTGCCCGACCAGAGCTTTCATTCCAAATCGTCGATCGCCATGCCCGCGTCGGCGACAGTTGGCGCCATCGCTACGATTCCCTGACCCTGTTCACTCCGCGCGCATTTAGTTCGCTGCCTGGTCTTGCGCTCGATGGGGACCCAGAAGGCTATCCAACGCGAGACGAGTTTGCGAATTATCTCGAAACCTACGCCAGCCATTTCGACCTACCGGTGCATTCCGGAAATGGTGTGGCTCGGCTCGAACGCCGGGCCGATGAGCGGTTCGCCGCGCAACTCGACGATGGCAGGTACATAGTAGCGAAGGCAGTGATCGTCGCGACGGGTGCGTTTCAGAAACCGATAATCCCAACGATTGCTGCCGGCTTCGACAGCGCAGTCAAGCAACTAACACCGGAAAGTTATCACAATCCCAGTGATCTCCCGCTTGGCATGGTCCTTATTGTCGGAGATGGAGCAAGCGGACGCGACATCGCAGCCGAGCTGGCTTTGACCCATGAAGTGGTGCTTGCGGCTGGACGCAGCCGCCGTCTGTTTCCCGAGCGCATTCTGGGCCAGAGTACATGGTGGTGGCTGCACACATTGGGCTTGATGAGAGCAAGGCCCGAATCGACGATAGGACGCGTGATGCGGCGCGCGGACCCCTTTCCTGACAGGGATCGGAGCCTTGACGACTTGGAACGAAGGGGCGTAGCCGTCGCGAAACGCTTAGTCTCTTCACAAGACCGCCTCGCATTCTTTGCCGATGGATCGAAACGGGTGATCGATTCCGTCATCTGGTGCATCGGATATCGAGACGATAGCGCATGGCTCCAGATTCCAGGCAGTACCCGTTCCAACGGAAGCATTCTGCAAGAAGGCAGCCTTTCTCCCGTACCGGGCCTTTTTCATCTAGGACGTCCGTGGCAGCGAAATCGTGCTTCAGCCTTCGTGATGGGCGCTGGTGAAGATGCTTCCGCAGTTGTCGCCGCATGCGCGAAATTCTGCTCCGGTCGCGACGTGCCGGTATGATAGGTCGCGGTGACGTCGGCCACCTGCAGCGTCTGGTTTCAGAAGCAATGACCTGCCTCAGGGACGTCCCGGATGGCGTCGCTTGTTGCCCGACCGCGTTGGTACCGTCCAGCAGGTTCCTACCGTGAATCTATGTCCCAATAATGCACAGGGGCCATATTGGCGGTCGAGCGGCAGCTCCGGGCCGAAATCGCCACCAAAACCAGCCTCGATTAATGACAGCTAATCACGTTCGGAGCACGAGCTGGCCCCATTTGAGGCGTTGCTTGACAGAGCAATACGCAGTCAGGCGGAACTGGTGAAAGCCATCAAGAACCGAAAAGCTGTTCGCGTCGCTCGGCAAAATCTCAAAAAATTATTATTTTTCAATAACTTATCGACACTTTTACGCATAATTTAGCTTATGGAACATTTTTGACCTTATGGTCAATTTTTCCGAAAGAACTTCACCATATCAAAACGTGTGATGGCGCTGAAGGATTGCGTCGAAAACACCGTTGGTTCTAATTTTTTCCAGGGCTTGACGGAACTCGGCAACCAATGCCGGATCGGTGTTCTTTTGAAACGCTAAATAGGTATCTCCACTCAACTGCGGTATCTGCAACTCTTTAGCGATGAGCGACGCATCAACTCCTTCACTACGAACAAGATCAGACATCACCAGATCATCGACCACCATCAAGTCGATCCGGCCTAGCAAAAGTTTGCGGAGATTGAGGTGATCGACCTCAGCGTATTCAAATTGGGTCAAGCCGAGATCGGCAAGCACCTCTGCTTTCCCATCACCGATGTAAACACCAATCGTTAGATCTTTTGCATCCAAGACATTACTTAAATCAATTTCATCATTCTCGGCCAACTTGTAAAACGAAGCACTATACGAACCACCTGCGCCCACCCAAGCAAACTGGTCTTCCCGATCTGGGGTTCTAAGCATGCCGTGAATAAGCGTGCTCGGCCGTGTGAGCGCCAGATGATAACTGCGAGCCCAAGGAAGGATTTTAACCTCGGCCTTCCGGCCAGTTTCATCAAGAAGTGCTTGGGCAAGATCGCTGCCAAGCCCTTGCGGCTCACCGTTCTCAAGATAGTTGTAAGGTGGTATTTCCTCCGAAACAATCCAAAGTTGCTCTGCGGAAGATTGCCCCAAATAAAATATACTCATCAATATAAAGACGAGAATTCTCATACTACAACCTACATTTCTGTTTATTGGAAGTAGATTTGAGAGACTTTAAGAGATCAACGATCCGATTTCAATTGAGTGTCTGGCACTCAGCTAACGCTATCGCTGTCATTACGATCGCTGCACCAGCACCTACCAACAGTTTGCCGGTGGCGTCGCCAATCAAGAACGCGAACTCCGGGAAAACTCGAGTGCAAGCCGTATGGACGTCGAAATAGATACAGGGTTCCGCTGTAATGTGAACAGTCTCCCGGTAAGTGCTTTCACCATAATCAAGCAATCCCGGCCGGGTCCCCAATGGTCCGGCAGCTGCTCGAAAGGCAAGAACCCAACGGAGAAATAAAAGGACCATGCAGACGGCGAATTACCGTCTGGATGCCCTGGTGGATTTGTCTTCACTGTCATCAAACCGATGCGTCGGCTCACAGCCCGATTCGTGGCCGCATTGACAAGCAATTTTCCGAAACCCTGTCGCTGATAGGATGGCAAGGCTCCTATGGACTGATTTTCGACATTCGTCCCGAAGAGATCACCGCGCAATGTCGTCAGGACGATTGCTGGATGAGGCTGACCGCTGAGGAAAAAGTGGCGGAACTGATTGACGACCTACTGACCGACGTTGATTGTTCGACACACGAAAGTCTCACAAGCGAGACAGCTGGATGCGTCAAGGAAAAGATCAGGCAAGGGGCTACGCCCGATAGCCTCGAAACCGGATTGGCGAGCGATAAGGCGGTTCTAGCGCTAGCCCTGCGAACCTATGACCAACACGAGGACCAACCTCTTGGTCAGTAGCAAAACCCTGTCGGAAGCGGGCGCTTGCTGCTGAGTTACAATATCGACCAGAGTTCTCTCTGGAGCGTAGGTTTTCCGGTCGCCCCGAATAGACGCATTTAATTCGAGCGGGATCGGGGATGTTTGCCATCCGAGCCCGGGATAAATGCAATTCGCTACAACTAAGAAGCCGGCAACAGCTTCATCGCCGCGTGCAACACAAACGATTGTCGGAATATTCAGCATAAGATATACGAATATTCAGAAAGGAATAGTCCGATGCCCCTTTACATTCGAGACTCTAGCGTTGACGACCTGGCCGAACAAGTCCGGATCCGGCTCGGCGCGCGCACCAAAACGGACGCGGTGCGGGCCGCTCTCCAACATGAGCTTGAACGCGCCGAAGCTGCGGTGCCGCTGCGCGAAAAACTTGCTGTTTTACGATCCCTAGCGCGGGAACGCCTGGGACCGCCCGTTCACGGCGTCGATATGAAAAAGCTGATGGACGAACTGTGGGAGGAAGGCGAGTGAGTTTTGTCGATGCCTCGGTCATCGTCGCCATTCTCAACGAGGAGCCGGGTTTCGAAGAACTGGAAAAGCGGCTCGCCAACGTCGAAGGGCAGCTTTATGTCTCGCCCATGGTCCGCTTCGAGGCTGTTGCCGCGCTCTCGCGGCTACAGGTCTCTGTGGCTAAGGGCAAGGTTGACCGGGAACAGGTGATCTCGGAAGCCCGAAGCCTGGTCGATGAGTTCATTCAAGCCCTTCAGGCGAAAGAAGTTGTCATCGATGCGCGCACCGGAGCTGGCGCGCTTGATGCAATGGCTTGCTATGGGAAGGTTGCCGGACATCCTGCGGCGTTGAATCTCGGCGACTGTTTCGCTTATGCCTCCGCCAAGACCTACCGCCTCCCC
>JAEPMR010000067.1:0-2727 GCA_017643845.1 Marivivens sp.
CTGGATCGGCTCGGCTTCCGGCGCGTCGACCAGTGCGGTGAAGTTGTGATCGTCATTGTGAAGCAAGTAGGCGTAGTTGTCCGAAAGGCACGGAACGGTGATGATTTCCCAAGGCATTCCAAACTCGCATTTTCTTGTTAAGGTCACCAACAAGAGTGGCGCAGCTGCGCGGGATCATCAATGCATCTGGACGTGCATGACCTGAGAAAATTCTATTACCGCAGCCGATTGGGGCGTGCGGCGCAAAAGGTCGTGCGGGATCAGCTGGTGGAATTGTGGCCCAAGGTGCGGGGCGACACGATTGTCGGCTATGGATTTGCGAACCCGCTTCTGCGGCCATTTTTGAAAGACGCGCGGCGCGTGACGGCGCTGATGCCCGGGCCGCAGGGGGTGATGGCGTGGCCGGACCGAAAGCCGAATGTCAGCGTCTTGTGCGAGGAAATGCTTTGGCCGGTGCAGACAGGGCAGGTGGACCGGCTCGTCTTGTTGCACGGGCTGGAGACTTCGGAGAACCCTTCTGCCGTGTTGGATGAGTGCTGGCGTGTGCTGGCACCTCAAGGTCATGCCGTATTTATCGTGCCGAACCGCGCAGGGCTTTGGTCGCGTACGGATGCGACGCCGTTTGGGTTTGGGCGTCCCTATTCCCTGTCGCAGCTGGAGGCGCAGCTGAGGCGCCACGGTTTGATCCCGCAGCGAACGATGTCGACGCTCTATCAGCCGCCTTCGTCACGCCCTGCGTGGCGCAAATTCGCACCCCTGATGGAGCGGGCGGGGAGGCATATCCCGGTTTTCGCAACAGGAGGGGTACTGATCGTGGAGGCGACAAAGCAAGTTCCGCAGCCCCGTCGCCCCGGTTTGGGAGAGGCTGTGCGCCGCCCGTTGCGCGCACTGGAGGGGCTGGGTGTGGCTGAGCCGAAGCCGGCGGGGAGACTGCCCCAGCCATAGAATCATTCTGCGCTGCAGCGTCAATTGTATGCAACGGGATGCAGAAAAGCGGACCCAACATATGGCGCATAGAGTCGCAGTTAGCGTGAAACCCTGTGTCAAAAGGTGTTCGAAGGGGTTCATATTCCGGCGTAAGGCGGTTGCCCCAACGAAAAGCCTCTGCTACATCCCCCCTGATTTTGGCGCCCCTGAGATACTAGGGGTAAGGAAGGCTGCCCTGCTGCGACGGAGTTCCGTGCGGTAAGGGCCACAAAAATCGGAAGGGTGGACGTGTCCGAACCAGCTTCGATCTCAACCGGCATTGCCAAGCGCTATGCCACCGCCGTGTTTGATCTTGCCAAAGAGGGGAAGGGGCTGGCTGGCCTCGAAACCGATATCGCAGCTCTCGACGCGGCTCTTGCCGATAGTGACGACCTTCGCGATCTGATCACCTCGCCGCTTTACAGCCGCGAAGATCAAGCCGCGGCTGTCACATCTGTCGCGAAGAAAATGAAACTCTCTGAAACCATGGCCAATACGTTGGGCCTGCTTGCTGCAAAGCGCCGCCTGTTTGTGCTGCCGCAGCTGCTGGCTGCACTGCGTGACCAGATTTCCGCCGAGAAAGGCGAAGTCACGGCGGATGTGGTTTCGGCAAAGGCACTTACCAAGACACAATCGGACAAACTGGCCAAAGTGCTTAAGGCACAGGTTGGTTCCGATGTGAAAATCAATGCGGCCGTCGATGAATCCCTCATTGGCGGTCTTGTCGTTAAGGTGGGCTCGAAGATGATCGACACGTCGATCCGCTCCAAGCTCAGCGCACTCCAGAACACCATGAAAGAGGTCGGATAATGGCGATCCAAGCTGCAGAAATCTCTGCTATCCTTAAGGAGCAGATCAAGAACTTCGGTCAGGATGCCGAAGTGGCCGAAGTGGGCCGGGTGCTGTCCGTCGGTGACGGTATTGCCCGCGTTTACGGGCTCGACAACATCCAGGCCGGTGAAATGGTCGAATTCCCCGGTGGTATCCGCGGGATGGCGCTGAACCTCGAGGCCGACAACGTCGGTGTCGTTATCTTTGGTTCCGACCGTGACATTAAGGAAGGCGACACTGTTAAGCGGACCAACGCCATTGTGGACGTGCCCGCTGGTGAAGCTCTGCTGGGTCGCGTTGTTGACGCTCTGGGTAACCCGATCGACGGCAAAGGCCCGATCAAAGCGTCCGAGCGTCGTGTTGCTGACGTGAAAGCACCAGGCATCATCCCGCGTAAATCGGTTCACGAGCCGATGGCAACCGGTCTGAAGTCGGTTGACGCGATGATCCCGATCGGCCGTGGTCAGCGGGAACTTATCATCGGTGACCGTCAGACAGGTAAGACCGCAATCGCGCTCGACACGATCCTGAACCAGAAATCTTACAACGAAGCCGCCGGCGACGATGAGAGCAAGAAGCTCTACTGCGTCTACGTGGCTGTCGGCCAGAAGCGTTCGACCGTTGCGCAGCTGGTGAAGAAGCTCGAAGAAACCGGCGCGATGGCATACTCCATCGTTGTGGCTGCGACCGCATCCGATCCGGCGCCGATGCAGTTCCTTGCTCCTTATGCAGCAACTGCCATGGCTGAATTCTTCCGTGACAACGGCCGCCATGCTCTGATCATCTACGATGACCTCTCCAAGCAGGCTGTGTCCTACCGTCAGATGTCCCTGTTGCTCCGCCGTCCGCCGGGCCGTGAAGCTTACCCGGGTGACGTTTTCTACCTCCACTCCCGCCTGCTCGAGCGTTCGGCAAAGCTGAACGAAGACC
>JAEPMR010000067.1:2737-13655 GCA_017643845.1 Marivivens sp.
ATCGAAACCCAGGGCGGTGACGTTTCGGCGTTTATTCCGACCAACGTGATCTCGATCACCGACGGCCAGATCTTCCTCGAAACCGAACTGTTCTACCAAGGTATCCGCCCTGCTGTGAACACCGGTCTGTCGGTGTCGCGTGTGGGCTCCTCGGCTCAGACCTCTGCGATGAAATCTGTCGCTGGTCCGGTTAAGCTGGAACTCGCTCAGTACCGCGAAATGGCAGCATTTGCGCAGTTCGGCTCCGACCTCGACGCCGCAACCCAGCAGCTGCTGAACCGTGGTGCGCGCCTCACCGAGCTGATGAAGCAGCCGCAGTACTCGCCGATGACCAACGCCGAGATCGTCGTTGTCATCTACGCAGGTACCAAAGGCTACCTCGATAAAGTGGCTGTACGGGACGTGGGTCGTTTCGAGCAGGGTCTCCTCAAGCACCTGCGCACGAAGCATCAGGATCTGCTGGACTACCTGACCAAGGAAGATCCGAAGATCAAAGGTGAAGCCGAAGACAAAATCAAAGCTGCGCTGGACGAATTCGCCGCTGATTTCGCCTAAGTTGGCTTTGGGATAAGGAGACACGGCTGTGCCAAGTCTTAAGGACCTGAAAAACAGGATCGAGTCGGTCAAATCGACCCGCAAGATCACAAAGGCCATGCAGATGGTGGCCGCCGCGAAACTGCGGCGGGCACAGGATGCGGCTGAGCAGGCCCGCCCTTATACCGAGCGCTTCAACGCTGTGATGGCGGGGCTGGCGTCTTCGGTGGGTGGTTCGGATTCGGCGCCGAAGCTGCTGACGGGAACGGGAAGCGATCAGACCCACCTTTTGGTGGTGATGACGGCGGAACGTGGCCTGTGCGGTGGCTTCAACGCCAACATCGCGAAGCTTGCGAAGCAAAAGGCCGACGAGCTGGTCAAAGCGGGTAAGACCGTCAAGATCATTACCGTTGGAAAGAAGGGCCGCGACAATATGCGCCGCGGCTATGGCGACTACTTCGTTGCCCATGTTGACCTCTCCGAGGTCAAGCGCGTCGGTTACACGAACGCACAGGACATCGCCAAGGACATCCTTGGCCGGTTCGATGCGGGCGAGTTCGACGTGGCGACGATCTTCTACAGCCGCTTTGAAAGCGTGATCAGTCAGGTGCCGACGGCGCTGCAGGTGATCCCCGCTTCCTTTGGGGATAGTGAAGACGAAGGCGCTTCGACGCTCTACGATTATGAGCCGAGCGAAGAGGCGATCCTCGCTGACCTTCTTCCGCGCGGTGTTGCGACGCAAATCTTCGCAGCGCTTCTGGAAAACGGTGCGTCCGAGCAGGGCGCACGGATGAGCGCGATGGACAACGCCACGCGCAACGCAGGCGACATGATCGACAAACTGACAATCGAGTTTAACCGCTCGCGTCAGGCGGTCATTACCAACGAGCTTATCGAAATCATTTCGGGCGCCGAGGCGCTCTAAGAGAACCGGAGAAACGAATATGGCAAACGCAAAAGGCAAAATCACGCAGGTGATTGGCGCCGTTGTGGACGTGCAGTTCGACGATCACCTGCCGGCGATCCTCAACGCACTTAACACCGAAAACAACGGCAAGAAGCTGGTTCTTGAAGTAGCCCAGCATCTTGGCGAAAACACTGTCCGCACCATCGCAATGGACGCGACCGAAGGTCTCGTTCGTGGCGCAGCGGTTGAAGACACCGGCGAGCCGATCTCGGTTCCTGTTGGTGACGCGACCCTTGGCCGGATCCTCAACGTCGTCGGTGAACCGGTTGACGAAAAGGGCCCTGTAAAGGCGAAAGAAACCCGTGCGATCCACCAGGAAGCACCGGAATTCGAAGCACAGTCCACCGAATCCGAAATCCTCGTCACCGGCATTAAAGTCGTCGACCTGCTCGCCCCCTACTCCAAAGGTGGTAAGATCGGTCTGTTCGGCGGCGCCGGCGTGGGCAAGACGGTTCTCATCATGGAACTGATCAACAACATCGCAAAGGTGCACTCGGGTTACTCCGTGTTCGCCGGTGTTGGTGAACGGACCCGTGAAGGCAACGACCTCTACCACGAGATGATCGAATCCGGCGTTATCGTTCCCGATAACCTCGAAGAGTCCAAAGTGGCGCTGGTCTACGGCCAGATGAACGAGCCGCCGGGAGCACGTATGCGTGTTGCTCTGTCGGGTCTGACCCTTGCAGAACAGTTCCGTGACCAGTCCGGTACCGACGTTCTGTTCTTCGTGGACAACATCTTCCGCTTCACGCAGGCAGGTTCCGAGGTGTCCGCACTTCTGGGCCGTATCCCTTCCGCTGTGGGCTACCAGCCGACGCTGGCGACCGACATGGGTGCGCTGCAGGAACGCATTACCTCGACCAAGGCTGGCTCGATCACCTCGGTTCAGGCCATCTACGTTCCGGCCGACGACTTGACCGACCCCGCGCCGGCAACTTCGTTCGCCCACCTCGACGCAACAACCGTTCTGTCGCGTGCGATTTCCGAGCTCGGCATCTACCCTGCTGTGGACCCGCTCGACTCGACCTCGCGTATTCTCGACCCGGCCATTGTCGGTGAAGAGCACTACCAGGTTGCGCGTGACGTTCAGGGTGTTCTCCAGCGCTACAAGTCGCTTCAGGACATCATCGCCATTCTCGGCATGGACGAACTGAGCGAAGAGGACAAGCTGACCGTGGCACGTGCCCGTAAGATCCAGCGTTTCCTCAGCCAGCCGTTCGACGTTGCTCAGGTCTTCACCGGCAGCCCGGGCGTTCAGGTTCCGCTCGAAGAAACCATCCGTTCCTTCAAGGCGGTTGTGGCCGGTGAATACGATCACCTCCCGGAAGCCGCCTTCTACATGGTCGGTGGCATCGACGAAGTGATCGCCAAAGCCGAAAAGATGGCCTCCGCGGCCTAAGGGGAAATCATGGCAGATACTCTGCAATTCGATCTCGTCTCTCCTGAACGGAAGCTTGCTTCCGTTCAGGCTCGCGAGGTCCAGATCCCGGGCGCCGATGGCGACCTGACGGCCATGGCTGACCATGCGCCGACGATCACCACGCTCCGTCCGGGTGTGTTGCGCGTCGTGCATTCGGGTGGATCCGACGACTACGTAGTGTCCGGCGGTTTCGCTGAGATTACTGCGAAGGGTGTGTCGGTTCTGGCCGAGAAAGCCATGCCGAGTGCAGAAGTGACCCAAGACGTCTACGACGCGATGGTTGCCGATGCACGGGAGGCTCTGGACAAGGCGAAAGAGACCTTCAAGAACGAGTCTGGCCCTGTGGACGATGCGGCAAAGCTGCTCTCCGACATGGTGGCGATGGGCGGTCATATCGGATTGACCGCGCGCAGCTGAGGCTTCGTTTTGCTAACGATTTGAACAATGGCCCCCGCGTGGGGCCATTTTCATTTTTTGATCCGAAAAATGCCCGATATTCGTGTATGCTGAACTGAGGGTATTGGACGAGTATTTGTATGAAGAGATTTAGAAATCATATGCTTGGGGTCGAGCAGGGCGATGTCCTGCTGTTTTCGGATTTCGAAAACGACGGCCCGATGTGGAGCGGGGAAGGTGATCGGGAACACCGCACACATGTTGAATTTTCAGAGGAATTTCGAAGCGAACCGGCGGTTAGTGCGTGGTTTTCGATGTGGGACGTGGCAAATAACGATACCGCGCGACTGGATATTTCTGTCGAGAACGTCAGTAAATCGGGATTTGAGATCGTGGTGAAGACATGGGGGGACACCAAGGTCGCCCGCGCCCGGGCTGGATGGCAGGCCATTGGTGAGGCCCGCCATGCCGACGAGTGGGATCTGTACTAGATCAGGAAGACTGGTACATGCCTTCGTAGATCGGGCCGAGGGTTTCGTGCTCGAAGAGCGACGAGACGCTGGTGCCATTCCAGATGTTCAGGATGGCTTGCGCGAACATCGGGGCTGTCGGCACGATACGGATGTTGCTCGTCGCTTTGACCGGTTCGGTCGGCTCGATGGAGTCGGTAATGACAAGTGACTTCATCACGGACTTGGAAATCCGCTCGACCGCAGGGCCGGAGAGCACGCCGTGGGTGATGTAGGAGTGGACCTCGGTTGCGCCCTTTTCCATCAGGACTTCGGCTGCCTTGCAAAGCGTACCGGCGGTGTCGCAGATGTCGTCGACGATGATACAGGTCTTGCCGGAAACATCCCCGATCACGGTCATTTCCGCAATCTCACCCGGCTTCTCGCGGCGCTTGTCTACAATGGAGAGAGGAGCGCCAATGCGCTGCGCCAGCTCGCGGGCGCGGGCCACGCCGCCGACATCGGGGGAGACAACCATTACATCGGAAAGTTTGTCGCGGAAGTGGTGTTTGATATCGAGTGCGAAGATCGGTGCGGCGTAGAGGTTGTCCACCGGAATGTCGAAGAAGCCCTGAATCTGTGCCGCGTGGAGGTCCATCGTCAGGACGCGCTCGATGCCGGCCTCTGCGATCAGGTTCGACACGAGCTTAGCCGAGATCGGGGTGCGGGCCTTGGCGCGGCGGTCTTGGCGGGCATAGCCGAAATAAGGGATCACCGCAGTGATGCGCGCAGCAGAGGAGCGGCGCAGGGTATCGGCAATGATCAACAGTTCCATCAGGTTATCGTTTGCCGGGTTCGAAGTGGGCTGGATGATGAACATATCCTCGCCACGGACGTTCTCGAAAACCTCGACGAAGATCTCCTGATCGTTGAACCGCTCGACGCGGGCATCGACCAGGCCGACATTCATGCCACGGTGCATCGACATGCGGCGGGCGACCGCCTTGGCAAGCGACAGGTTTGCGTTGCCGGAAATCAGTTTCGGTTCGGTGATGGAAGGCATGAGCGGTGGTCCCCAAGGTAAAAACGCTGCCAGCAGATGACAGATTCGTGACGTTGACACCGCCTAGCACACCGCTACCGTCAGGCAAAGAAACGAGCGCCCTGGGAGGGTCAAATGCCGCATATCGACTACTTTTTCGCAACGATTTCCCCATTCACCTACCTCGCAGGAACACGGTTTGAGGAGATTGCGGCAAAACACGGGGCGAGCGTGACCTATAAGCCGCTTGATATCATGCAGCTCTTCGCGCGGACGGGGGGCACACCGCCGAAAGACAGGCACCCAAACAGAGCGGCGTATCGCTTGCAGGAGCTGGCGCGGATCGCGAAGAAACAGGACATGCCGATCAACCTTCAACCGGCGTTCTGGCCGACCAATGGTGCGCCTGCGGCCTATGCGATCATCGCGGCGCAGAATGCAGGTGGCGGTGATCTGGGGAAGCTGGTGCAGGAGATCACCAGCTCCGTCTGGGCGCGGGAAAAGAACATCGCGGAAGATGACGTGATCCGCGACTGCCTCAGCGCGGCGGGGTTCGATCCGGCGCTCGCGGATAGCGGGATGATGGTTGGTGCGGAGACATATGCCGCGAACCTCGAGGAAGCGGTCAATCGCGGCGCATTTGGCGCGCCTTTCTATATCACTGACGATGATCAGCGATTCTGGGGGCAGGACCGGATCGAGGATCTGGACCTGTATCTTTCCGGCAAGCTCTAGCGCGAAGACAGAAGTGTTGCGAATTCGTTAATCGCGGCTTCTGTCGCGGACCAATCACAGACGAAACGCGCTGTTATGTGGTCCTCATCACTGCCGGTCTTGAGCGAGCCGTGCAAATCGTAGTTTGCACCGGCAGCAATTAAGACTTTGTGTATGCGCCGTGGCAGGCTGACAAAGATCATGTTGGCCTGCGGTTCGTGCAGGAGGCGGGCCTCGGGATGGGCGCGTAAAATGGCGGCCAGTCTTTGGCCTGCTGCATTGGCTCGCTGCGCCAGATCGCGCCAGAGGCCGTCCGAGAGGTAGCCTTTCATCTGGGCGGCGAGGAAGCGGTGCTTGGAGAAGAGGTGCCCTGCGCGTTTGCGGTGCAGCTCCATCTCGCGGGACAGGGACGGGTCAAAGATCACGCAGGCCTCGACCCCGAGACAGCCGTTTTTCGTCCCGCCGAAACTCACGGCATCAATTCCCGCCTTCCACGTCATTTCGGCGGGGCTGCATCCAAGCGCCGCGATGGCATTGGCGAAGCGGGCGCCATCAAGATGAACTTTCACGCCATGGCTATGGGCGATGTCTGTCAACGTGCGGAGATGGTCGAGCGTGTACAGCGTGCCTGTCTCGGTCACTTGGGTGAGAGAAACCGGCCCTTTTTGCGGGACCATGATGCTGCGCGGGTCATGCGAGCCGAGCGCAGAGGCGAGTGCGGCAGGGTCCATCAATCCGTGCTCATCCTGCACATGGCGTAACTTGGCACCGCCGGAGAAGAACTCCGGCGCGTTGCACTCGTCCTCGGTGATATGGGCGCAGGCGGTGCAGTGGATCGCGTCGAACGGCGTGGCGAGTGAGGCGAGGATGAGGCTGTTCGCGGCGGTGCCGGTGGCGACGAAATGGATGCTGGCATCGGGGGCTTCAAAAACATCACGGACCATATCGGCCGCGTCTTCCGTCAGTGGGTCGCGGCCATAGCTGGGGGCGTAACCTGCATTGGCGGAGACGATCGCGTCGAGCACCTTGGGGTGGGCGGGGCCGGTATTGTCGGATGCGAAAAACATTAGAGCGGCTCCTCGATGATGTGATCTTCCCAGTCGTCTTCGTCGATTTCGAATTCCGGCACGGTGCGGCCCTGCATGGAGACGCCCGCGTCATGAACGCTCTGCGGATCGCCGGAGATCAGCGGGTGCCAGTCATAGAGGTCGCGACCCTCATGGACGAGGCGATAGGCGCAGGTTTGCGGCAGCCAGTAAAGGTGATCGGGGATGGTCGCGGGCGTCAGGACGATACATTCGGGGATGAACTGATGCCGGATCGGATATTGTGCGCAACGGCAGGTGCTGTCGTCAAGGAGGCGGCAGGCGACGCTGGTGAGCGCAACCTCGCCGGTGTCTTCGTCTTCGAGCTTGTTAAGGCAGCATTTGCCGCAGCCGTCGCAGAGAGCCTCCCACTCGGCTTCGGTCATGTCCGTCATCGGGACGGTGGCCCAGAAGCGCGGGCGCAGGGTGGGCTTTGCCGAACGTTTAGACATTCGCGAGAATTTCGCGGGCTTTCAGGCAATCGGCATCCATCTGGGTGATGAGGGCATCGAGACTGTCGAACCGCTCTTCGGGGCGGAGGTAGTCCACCAGCGCGACGGAAAGCTCGGCGCCGTAGAGATCGCCTTTGAAATCAAAGATGAAGGTTTCGCAATTCGGGTGGTTTTCGCCGAAAGTGGGGCGGACGCCGATGGAGGCCGCGCCATTATAGGTGCCCTGATGCGGGCCGCTGAGGATATCGACGCGGACGGCGTAGACGCCGAATCTGGGAGGGTGCAGATCGGCGATGGACATATTGGCAGTGGGGTAGCCGAGATCCCGTCCGCGCTGGTCGCCACGGATCACTTCGCCGTCGATCCGGTGCCAGTGGCCGAGCATGGCTGCCGCATCGCGGGGGCGGCCTTCGGTCAGGGCATTGCGGATGGCGGTGGAGGAGACCTCTCCTGCCGACAAGGTGACCATTTCGGCAATGGTGACGCCGAAGCCGAGTTCCGCGCCGTAGGCTTGCAGATCGGTGGCGGTGCCGGTGCGCCCCTTGCCGAAACAGAAATCGGCACCGACGACGACATGCTTCAACGCGAGGCGGTCGTGCAGGATTTTACGCGCGAAATCAGCCGGTTCGAGGGCAGCGAGCGTTTCGTTGAAAGTGATTTCATAGAGCCGCTGGACACCGATTTTCTGCATCCGGTGGGCCTTGGCCTCGGCGCTCATCAGGCGGAACGGGGCGAGGTCTGCGCCGTGGACAGAGGCGAAATACTCACGCGGATGTGGCTCGAACGTCATGACGCCGAGGGGCGCAGAGAGGCTGGCGGCGGTTTTGCGGGCCTGGTCGATGACGGCCTGATGGCCGAGATGGACACCATCAAAATTACCGATGGCGGCGACGGCGCCGCGATCAGCCGGATCAAGATAGAGCGTGTCCCGTATGATGCGCATGAGCGATGCCTAGCGGCAAGCGCGGGGCGGCGCAAGCTGTGACGATCAGTCGAACTTGCGGCTGGGGGCGAGAACGGTGGCTTCGCCCATCAGAACCTTCTTTTTGCCGATCATGCAGCGGGTATCGAGTGAGACGCGGCGCTTGGAATGGTCGATGGCTGTCACCTCGACCTCGGCCAGAACGACATCGCCGGGGCGGACGGGGGCGAGGAATTTCAGCGACTGGCCGAGATAGACCGTGCCATGACCGGGGAGCTGTTCGCCGATGACGGCGGAGATCAGGCCAGCGGTGAGCATGCCATGGGCGATGCGGCCTTCGAAGATGGTGTCTTGAGCGTAGCTGTCATCAAGGTGGACAGGGTTTCTGTCGGTCGAGACCTCGGCGAAGAGTTCTATGTCGCGGTCGGTGATTTCCTTGCGCAAAGAGCGGATCATTCCGATCTCGAGATCCTCGATGCAGATCGTTCCTCTGGGAAAGTTATCCAGCATGTCACTGTCCATTGCGCAATAAATATCCTCCAGAGGGAGACTAGGCGCAATTTAATTACTTTGCAAGCGCAGAAAAAGTTAAGCTAGCGTAAATAGCCGATCGCATGGGTCGGTTCAATTTTTTCCTTTTGAATATAGGCGTTTAGCATTTCTGCATCTGGCTGCGTATGGGTGCCGGTTTCGCGGGCGGCGAGGCCGCCGGTGATCATCAGGCTGTCGATCCCCTCTCCTAGTGCGCCAAGGATGTCGGTGCGAATCCCGTCGCCGATGGCAATGATACGTGGATCGGGTTTCGCATCCGGGAGGGCATCGTACCGTTTGCGGGCGAGGTCATAGATAGGGGGGTGGGGTTTGCCGAAGTAAAGGCTCTCGCCGCCCATTTCGGTGTAAAGCGCGGCCAGCGCGCCGGCGCACCATTCGCGGGTTTCGCCACGATCCACGACCACATCGGGATTGGCACAGAGGAGTTTCAGCCCCTTCTGTTTGGCGTAGAGGAAATCGGGGCGGTTCACGTCCGGATCGGCATGGGAGTCGAAAGGTCCGCAACAGACGATGCCTTCGGCCTCTGCGAGCGGAACGCGTTGAATTTCAACGGGATTATCGACGATCTTGAGCGGCGCGAGGAAGGTGAGGTCGCGCTCTTCTCCCATGAAATAGACCTTGCTGCCGACAACCCCGCGAAACAGCGCCAGACGCGCGGCATCGCCGGAGGTGGCGACAACATCCCATGCGTCATCAGGGATGCCGAAATGCGCCACTTGGCGCTCGACATCGGCGCGAGGGCGGGGGGCGTTCGTCACTAGCACGACGCGACCACCGGAGGCCCGAAACGCCTGCATCGTGGCGACGGCATCGGGGAAGGCGCGGACACCGTTATGCATACATCCCCAGAGATCGACATAGGCGAGATCATAGCCATCGGAAATCTCGGAAAAGCGGGAAATGATGCGGGTCATGGGGGCTCCTGAAACGGTGAAAACGGCGATGCACAAGTGATGCACAATCCATGCACATCCTATGCATATCGCACATGCAGCAAAATTGATGAATGGTTAATCGGTCTGGACGGCGTTTGCGAAAACTTTACAGTCCCCCGAAACAGCATTTTCAGGAGAGTTTCATGGCCATTTTGGAGGCACATCCCGCAATCGACCCGCAAAAGCTCGACAAGCTGGCCGAGGTCGCCGTGCATGTGGGGCTGAACCTGCAAGAGGGGCAGGATCTGGTGCTGACCGCGCCGCTGGAGGCGATGCCGCTGGTGCGGCGGATTGCGGCGGTGGCCTATCGCGCGGGCGCGGGGCTGGTGACGCCGCTGGTCAATGACGAGCAGGTGGTGCTGGCGCGGTTTGCGCATGGCAATGACGCGAGCTTTGACCGCGCGGCGAACTGGCTCTTTAGCGGGATGGCGGAAGCCTATGACAACAATGCCGCGCGGATGAACATCTCGGGCGAGAATCCGGGGCTGCTGGCGGGGCAAGACCCTGAAAAAATCGCGCGGATCGGCAAAGCGAACTCCATCGCCGGACGGCCTGCGATGGAGCGGATCACCGGCTTTAACATCAACTGGTCGATTGTGGCCTATCCGACCGTTGCTTGGGCGAAGAAGGTCTTCCCCGATGTGGATGAGGATACGGCCGTGGGCCAGTTGGCAGAGGCGATTTTTGCGGCCTCGCGGGTGAACGCGGCGGATCCGGTCGCGGCATGGGCCGAACATGACGCGCGGCTGCATGCGCGCAAGGACTGGATGAACCAGCACAATTTCCAAGCGCTTCATTTCAAGGGGCCGGGCACCGATCTGACGGTGGGACTGGCTGAGGGGCATAGCTGGAATGGCGGCTCTTCTATGGCGAAGAACGGGGTGGCCTGTAACCCGAATATCCCCACGGAGGAGGTCTTTACCACGCCGCATGCGCAGCGGGTGGATGGCACGGTACGGGCGAGCAAACCCTTGGTGCATCAGGGCACGCTGATCGACGGCATTGAAGCGCGGTTCGAGGCGGGGCGGATTGTGGAAGTGACATGCGCGACCGGGCAGGATGTGTTTCGCAAGCTGATCGACACCGACGAGGGCGCGGCGCGGCTGGGCGAGGTGGCGCTGGTGCCGTTCCGCTCGCCGATCTCGGACACGGGCGTGCTGTTTTTCAACACGTTGTTTGACGAAAACGCCGCCTGCCATATCGCGCAGGGGCAGTGCTATTCGGAATGTTTTGTCGAGGGCGTGAGCGGCGACAAGGAGAAGATGGCAGCAGCGGGCGGCAACGAGAGCCTGATCCATGTGGACTGGATGATCGGCGGGCCGGAGACCGAGATCGACGGGATCAAGGCCGATGGCACGCGGGTGCCGGTGTTCCGCGATGGTGGCTGGGCTGCGTGAGGGTGCGGCACCGACCAGAGATTAGGGAAATCGTATGTCTTTGAACCTTGCAT
>JAEPMR010000068.1 GCA_017643845.1 Marivivens sp.
GTCGAGATCCTGTCGCGTGCCGAATATGTCGGCGCTGACTACGAAGTGATCGCGAACTCGATGACCGGCACTTTCGAATACGAGCCTGGTGACGTCCGTGACGTGCCCGACTTCAACGTCTTCTTCCGCTATAATGCGACTTATCCGTTCTACTCAGACGCGATCTGGTACCTGACCCAAATGCGCCGTTGGGGCCAGATAGCCGAAGCGCAGACTGACGAGTGGTACAAGGACGTAGCCGAGAGCGTTTATCGCCCCGACATCTATCTCGAAGCAGCTCAGTCGCTGGTCGATGACGGTCTGGCCGATCCTGCCGACTTCCCATGGGAGAGCGACGGCTACAAAGAGCCGACACCTGCCGCCGACATCATTGACGGCATCCCATACGATGGCCGCTTCCCCAATGCCTATCTGGAATCCCTGCCGATTGGCCTGAAGGGCAACCAGATCGTCGTCGGCGACGAGGTGCAAGGCTAAGACCATCGCAGCGCGGGCATCTCATACACATGCCCCCGCCTCCCCCCTTTACAGGAGATTGCTTCCATGACCACGGTTGATCCGAATTTCGAAGCAGACGCCGCCCGCGAAGCGCGGCGCGAGCGTCTTTTCACCCGTATCAATTCCGCCGACAAATGGTTTCAGGTGATCGGCCTCGCTTGGCTGACCCCGATACTGAAGGCCGCCGCAGGTGACAACCCGAAGACCCAAGCCTCTGAAATCTGGAGACTTTTGGGCGTTCCGGCCCTCGCGATCCTCGCTTTCCTGCTGATGTGGGGCACCCTGGCCCCGACAGTGCAGACATCGCTTGGTGCCATCCCTGGTCCCGCGCAGGTCTGGGAAGAAGCGATCAACCTGCACGAAGATGCACAGGCCAAAGCTGAAAGCCGCGCGAAGTTTGAACAACAGGTCGCCACCTTGAACGAGCGGCGCGTTGAGCAAGGGCAAGATCCGATCGAGCGTGCCTATACAGGTGCTCCCAGCTACTACGCCCAAATATGGACATCCATTCAAACCGTGTTCTTCGGCTTCCTGCTCGCCTCGATTGTGGCGATACCTTTGGGCATTGCTGCCGGTCTGTCGCCAATCGCGAATGCCGCGCTGAACCCAATCATCCAGATCTTCAAACCTGTTTCGCCGCTGGCATGGCTGCCGATCGTGACCATGGTTGTCTCGGCGGTCTACACAGCGCAGGATGGCTGGTTTGAGAAAAGCTTCCTGACCTCGGCCATCACCGTGACGCTCTGCTCGCTCTGGCCGACGCTGATCAACACCGCATTGGGTGTATCGAGCATCGACAAGGACCTCGTAAGCGTCTCGAAGGTTCTGAAAATGAACACTTGGACCAAGATCACCAAGTTGGTGCTGCCGTCGGCCCTGCCGCTGATCTTCACCGGTCTGCGCCTCAGCCTTGGTGTTGGCTGGATGGTGTTGATCGCTGCCGAAATGCTTGCCCAGAACCCGGGTCTTGGCAAATTCGTCTGGGATGAGTTCCAGAACGGCTCGTCCAGCTCGCTGGCCAAAATCATGGTGGCTGTGTTCACCATCGGTATCATCGGCTTCCTGCTGGATCGCGTGATGTATGCGCTGCAGTCCCTCTTCACCTTTACAAACAACCGGTGAGCGCGATGGGTATTCTGCAGTTAAAAGACGTCAGCAAATCCTTCGGAGAGGGGACATATCGGACAGATGTTCTGAAAGACATCAATCTGGATGTGCAGGAGGGTGAGTTCCTTGTCGTCCTCGGCTTCTCCGGCACGGGCAAGACGACGCTTATCAACCTCATGGCGGGGCTGGAAAGCCCCACCAGCGGCACCGCCACCTTCAAAGGTGCTGCAATCAAGGAACCAAATCCTGAACGCGGCGTGATCTTTCAAAGTTACTCGCTGCTGCCTTGGCTGACGGTGACGGGCAATGTGCAGCTGGCCGTCGATACGGTCTTCCCCGATATGCCGAAGGTCGAGAAAGCTGAAAAAGTCGCGCATTTCGTCAAGATGGTGGGGCTCTCTCATGCGGCCAGCCGCCGTCCGGCAGAACTTTCGGGCGGGATGCGTCAGCGGGTCAATGTCGCCCGTGCGCTGGTAATGAACCCCGAGATGCTGCTCTTGGATGAACCACTCTCTGCACTTGATGCGCTGACCCGTGCGAACCTTGCCGACGAGATTGAGCGGATCTGGCAGGCTGACCAGAAAACCTGCGTGCTGATCACCAATGATGTGGACGAGGCGATCATTCTGGCCGACCGGATCATCGCGTTGAACCCTGACGGCACGCTGGGGCAGGAGTTCAAAGTGACTCTGCCGCGACCGCGCGATCGGATGGAGATGAACAGCAACGACACCTTCAAACGTCTGCGCGCCGAGGTGACGAAGCACCTGATGGACGTCGGCATTGAAGCCAAGGTCGAAGGCACCCGTGGGCTGCCCAGTGTGACCCCGATCCATGGTGTGCCAGCGGCTGTGAAGGACGCGCAGGAAGGGCTGATCGACAACCGCTTCCTCGACTTTTCGCAACTGCATAAGGTCTATCCGACCCCGAAAGGGCCGCTCACTGTGGTCGAGGATTTCGACCTCAAGATCGACCGCGGTGAGTTCATCTCACTCATCGGTCACTCGGGCTGTGGCAAGTCCACCGTCCTGACGATGGCTGCAGGTCTGAACGAAATCTCGAAAGGTGCCATCAAGTTGGATGGTCGGCATGTCGAGGGCGCCGATCCCGAACGCGCCGTTGTCTTCCAGTCGCCGAACCTCTTCCCATGGCTGACGGCGAAAGAGAACGTCGCGGTCGGGGTCGACAAGGTTTACCCCCGCGCAAGCCAGGCCGAGCGGCAGGATGTCGTCGAATACTATCTGGAACGTGTGGGTCTGGCTGATGCGATGGATAAGCCCGCGAGCGATCTTTCGAACGGCATGCAGCAGCGCGTGGGCATCGCGCGGGCGTTTGCCCTTTCGCCCAAACTGCTGCTGCTGGATGAGCCCTTCGGGATGCTGGACAGCCTGACCCGCTGGGAGTTGCAGGAAGTACTAATGGAGGTCTGGAGCCGAACCAAAGTCACCGCGATCTGCGTGACCCACGATGTGGACGAGGCGATCCTGCTGGCCGACCGTGTGGTCATGATGACCAACGGACCGCAGGCGACGATCGGCAAGATCGTCAACGTGGACCTGCCGCGCCCGCGCACCCGCAAAGCGCTGCTCGAACACCCCGACTACTACAAATACCGGCAGGATGTGCTCGATTTCCTCGAGGAATACGAGCACGGCGCGAAACCCAAATCCAAACCGGCCCCTAAGGCCATTGCGGCGGAGTGAAAGCGATGAAACAGAGACTTGTGATCATCGGTGCCGGTATGGCCTCGGGACGCGTTATCGAACATTTGGTCGAAGACGCACCCGATGCCTTCGACATCACCCTTTTCAACGCAGAGCCGCGCGGCAACTACAACCGCATTATGCTGTCGCCGGTGCTTTCAGGGGAAAAGACCTATGAAGAAATCGTCACCCATGATGACGCATGGTATGCAGCGCATAGCGTGACCTGCCGTTTTGGCGAAAAGGTCATCTCAATTGACCGCCAGATGAAGGTTGTCGAAGGGGAAAACGGACTTGTGCCCTATGACAAACTGATTTTCGGCACAGGGTCCAACCCGTTCATCATTCCGTTGCCGGGGCATGATCTGGAAGGTGTGATCGCCTACCGTGATCTGGAAGACACACAGCGCATGATGGAGATGGGCGCAGGCAATAAAGTTGTCGTGATCGGTGGTGGCCTGCTTGGGCTTGAGGCTGCGGCAGGCATGGCCGCGCGCGGTGCGGATGTGACCGTTGTGCATATCATGGGCCATCTGATGGAGCGCCAGCTGGATGAAGCCGCGGGCTATTTGCTGAAAAAATCACTCGAAGCCAAAGGGATAACGATCCGCCTGCAGGCCAATTCCAAGGAAATCGTGGGACAGGACGGTAAAGTCAGGGCGCTTGTGCTGGATGATGGCACCGAACTGCCGTGTGACCTGCTGGTGATGGCCGTGGGCATCCGCCCCAATGTGGCCGTCGCGCAGGACGCAGGGCTGGCGGTTGGCAAGGGCATCCACGTTGATGACCAGCTTTGCACATCTGACGCCGACATCTTCGCCGTGGGTGAATGTGTCGAGCATCAGGGCGCGATCTTTGGCCTTGTTGCCCCGCTCTATGATCAGGCCAAGGTACTCGCGAAAAATCTGCTCGGGGAAGAGGCTGCCTTTGTCCAGAAAACGCTTTCGACCAAGCTGAAGGTCACGGGGTGCGATCTCTTCAGCGCGGGTGATTTTACCGACGGCGAGGGACGTGAGGACATCGTCTTCCGCGATCCGTCACGCGGCGTCTATAAGCGGTTGGTGATCGAGAATGACCGTCTGATCGGGGCGGTGATGTATGGCGATACGGCTGACGGCAGCTGGTTCTTCGGGCTGATCAAGGACGGCACCGATATCGTGGATATGCGCGATACACTGATCTTCGGCCCGGCATATCAGGGGGGCGATCATGCGGACCCTCTCTCAGCCGTTGCAGCATTGCCGCCTGAAGCGGAAATCTGCGGCTGCAACGGCATTTGCAAAAGCACAATCACCGGCGCCATCGCAGGTGGCGCAACCGATCTCGGCGCGATCCGTGCCAGCACAAAGGCCAGCGCCTCATGCGGGACTTGCACTGGTCTGGTCGAGCAATTACTGCAGGTTACATTGGGCGACGACTTTGTCATGCCCACCAGCCAGCCGATCTGCGGCTGCTGTGATCTAACGCATGAAGACGTGCGCCGCCTGATCAAGAGCCAGCAGCTGAAAAGTCAGGAGGCGGTCTGGCAGGAACTCGGGTGGAAAACCCGCAACGGCTGTCATGTGTGCCGCCCTGCGATCAACTTCTATCTACTGGCCGATTGGCCGATTGAATACAAGGATGACCCCCAAAGCCGTTTCGTTAACGAACGCAAGCACGCCAATATCCAGAAGGACGGCACCTTCAGCGTCGTGCCGCGCATGTGGGGCGGCATCACCAACCCCAAGGAATTGCGCGCCATCGCCGATGCCGCCGACAAATACAACGTCCCCACGGTCAAGGTAACGGGCGGCCAGCGCATCGACCTGCTTGGCGTCAAGGGTGAAGATCTGCCTTACATCTGGGCCGATCTGAACAACGCGGGACTGGTCTCTGGCCATGCCTATTCCAAGGGCCTGCGAACGGTGAAGACCTGTGTCGGCACCGATCACTGTCGCTTTGGCACACAGGATAGCACGGGCCTTGGCATCAAGCTTGAGAAGGTGCTCTGGGGGGCATGGACGCCCCATAAGGTCAAGTTGGCGGTCTCGGGCTGCCCTCGCAACTGCGCCGAGGCAACCTGCAAGGATGTGGGCGTGATCTGCGTGGACAGCGGCTATCAGGTGGGTGTTGCGGGTGCGGCTGGCATGGACGTGAAAGAGACCGAACGTCTGGCCGATGTAGCTACCGAGCAAGAGGCGATTGATCTGACGGTGGCCTTTATCCAGCTTTACCGCGAGAACGCCAAATACCTCGACCGGCCTTACAAATGGGTCGCGAAAGTCGGTCTCGACTGGGTCAAGGAACGCGTCGTCGATGACCTTGCCGAACGTGCCCGCCTGATCGCTGCCTTCGAGCTGTCGCAAAGCATCTACCGCAAAGACCCATGGGCCGAACACGCCCAGAAAGCCGAGCGCTATCAGCCGCTCGCCGACCTGACACTGGAGGCCGCAGAATGAGCTGGATTGATATTGGTCACATCGACGACATTCCGCTGCGCGGCGCGCGCAAGCTCAAGACAGCGCTGGGGTGTATCGCGGTGTTTCGCACCAACACGGACGAGGTTTTTGCCGCCGCTGATCGATGTCCGCATAAGGGAGGTCCTCTGTCCGAAGGGATCGTCCACGGCCAGTCGATTACCTGCCCGCTGCACAACTGGGTGTTTGATCTGAACACCGGACAGGCCAAAGGCGAGGACGCACAGATTGCCACCTACACCGTGCGGGTCGAGGGCGAGCGTATTCTGATCGACGGCGCAGACCTTGCTGCACGGAGCGCCGCCTGATGGACGGGTCCGGCCTGCCGGAGACTCGCTCGACATGTCCCTATTGCGGGGTCGGGTGCGGGGTGCTCTTGCGCCCCAGCGGCGACCGCGGACTGGATGTGCGCGGTGATCCGGATCATCCAGCCAACTTCGGACGGCTCTGTTCGAAAGGGTCGGCTCTCGGTCAGACCGTCGGTTTGAGCCAGCGCTTGCTGGCCCCAGAGGTCGGCGGAGAGAAAACCGACTGGGACAGTGCCCTTGATCTGGTGGCAAACACCTTCAAGCGCACAGTCTACGAGCACGGCCCAGACAGCGTGGCTTTCTATGTCTCGGGGCAGTTGCTGACCGAAGATTACTACGTCGCCAACAAGCTGATGAAGGGGTTTATCGGCTCCGCCAATATCGACACCAATTCGCGCCTCTGCATGGCCTCCTCTGTGGCGGGGCACAAACGCGCCTTCGGCACTGATACCGTCCCCGGCACCTATGAGGATATCGACGCGGCTGATCTGGTCGTGCTGGTTGGCTCGAACCTCGCATGGTGCCATCCGGTGCTTTACCAGCGACTGCTGGCGGCACGGCAAACGCGGGGGACGAAAATCGTCGCCATTGACCCGCGCCGCACGGCAAGCTGCGCGGATGCGGACATGCATCTTGCGCTGGCACCGGGCAGCGATGTGGCCCTCTTCAACGGGCTTTTGGCTGAGATTGCAGCGCAAGGTGCATCCGACAGCACCTTTGCCGCGCATTTGGTCGGACAGGATGAGGCGATGGCCGCCGCAAAGGCCGATGACCCGACGCTCACCGGACTCGATGCTGCCGATTTGCAGGCTTTCTACGATCTGTGGATTGCGACCGAGCGGGTCGTGACAATCTACAGTCAGGGCGTCAACCAGTCGACGTCGGGTACGGACAAGGTCAATGCGATCCTGAATTGCCACCTTGCAACAGGGCGCATCGGCAAGCTCGGTTGCGGACCGTTTTCCGTCACCGGCCAGCCCAACGCCATGGGCGGGCGCGAAGTGGGTGGTCTGGCCAATATGCTCGCTTGTCACCTTGATCTGGAGAACGCCGATCATCGCGCCGCAGTGCGCGGGTTCTGGGATGCGCCCCATATGCCAACCAGGCAAGGGTTGAAGGCGGTAGACATGTTCCGCGCGGTCGCCAACGGGCGGATCAAGGCCCTCTGGATCATCCATACGAACCCTGCGGTCTCGATGCCGGATGCGGACGCGGTCCGCGATGCCATCGCCAACTGTCCGTTCACCGTGGTCAGCGACATCACGGCGCAAACCGACACAGCGCGGCTCGCAGATGTCCTGCTGCCAGCAACCGCTTGGGCCGAGAAAGACGGCACCGTCACAAACTCCGACCGTACCATCAGCCGCCAGCGCAGCGTACAGCCTGCGCCAGGGCAAGCGCGGGCGGATTGGGACATTCTGGCTGAGGTCGGGCGGCGCATGGGCTATGGTCGCGCCTTTGACTATGCCAACCCCGCCGAGATATTTCGCGAGCATGCGGCACTTTCCGGGGTTGCCGGACAGTTCGGGCGTGATTTTGACATCTCCACTTTATCCAACATATCCGACGCCGACTACGCGCAGTTCCAGCCCGTGCGTTGGCCGCTCACCCCCGGGCGACAAGGCGGTCGGTTCTTTGCGGACGGCGCCTTTTTCCACCCCGATAGAAAGGCGCGCCTAATCGCGGTGACAACCAAGGGACCGGCATCTGTCGCTTCGGCGGACGCACCTTTCCGCCTGAACACGGGCCGGTTGCGCGACCAGTGGCACACGATGACCCGCACGGCCCTATCACCACGCCTGTCAGCGCACCTGCCCGAGCCCTTTGTGGATATCCATCCCGACGATGCCGCAACAATCGGCATAGCGGCATCGGACCTCGTCCGGCTGAGCAACTTGTATGGTGAGGCGATCCTGCGGGCGCGGATCACGAAAGACGTGCAAAGGGGCCAGCTTTTCGCACCGATCCACTGGACGGGTGAAACGGCGAGCTTCGGACGGATTGATACACTCGTTGCACCTGCGACAGACCCTTTCTCGGGTCAGCCGGAAAGCAAGGCCAGCACCGTCGCCGCCGCGCGGTTCGCTGCAGACTGGTACGGCTTTGCTGTGTCAAAGGGCGATATGGCACTGGACTGCGCCTATTGGGCCAAGGCGCGGATGCCGCAGGGCTTCAGGGCGGAACTGGCCGGCACGAAAGCAATCGACGACTGGGAAGCGGAAGCGCGCCGTATTTTTTCTGCGCCTACCGCATCGGCATCCTACGTGATCGACATCGCACGCGGATCGGCACGGATTGTCCTGCGCGACGGTGACCAGATCATCGCCGCGCTCTATGTCGCGCGCACCCCGATAGCTGTCATGCGCGATTATCTGGCGACCTTGCCCGGAACGCATGCAGCTGATGCGCTGACGGGACGCGTGCCCGCATCGATCCCGAACCCCGGCCCAACGCTGTGTTCCTGCTTCGGTGTCGGGATCAATACGATTGTCGCAGCGATCGAAACAGACGGGCTGATGACCGTCGAGCAGATTGGCGAAGCCTTGGGCGCGGGAACCAATTGCGGGTCTTGTCGCCCTGAAATCGCTGACTTGCTAGCCCGCGTGCGCGTCAAGGAGGCAGCGGAATGAGTCTCGCTACATTCGTCCAATCCCTTGGCCGCGGGCCGGGGCGGTCGCGGTCCCTGACAATGGACGAAGCGACCGCCGCGATGGAGATCATGCTTGACCCCGATGCAGCGCCCGAGGCGGTCGGGGCCTTGTTGATGCTGTTGCGTATGAAAGGCGAGACTGCCGACGAAATCGCAGGACTGGCAAAAGCCGCGCAGGCCGCGATGCAGGAGATGCCAAAGGCAGATCTCGACTGGCCCAGCTATGCGGCGGGCCGCACACGCGGCGCGCCATGGTTCCTGCACTCCGCGCGGATGGTGGCCGATGCAGGGCATCGGGTTCTTTTGCATGGCTGGAACGGGGCCGATCAAAAGGTGCGTGGCGGGCTTTCCGCAGCGGGCATCAACATCGCCTCTTCACCGGACGATGCTGAGATTCTACTGGCCAGCGACGGCATCGCCTATCTGCCGCTCGAAGATATGCACCCCGCGCTTTTTGCGCTCTTGCACCTGCGCGAGGTGCTTGGGCTGCGGTCTTGCATCAATACGGTCTGCCGTATGCTGAACCCTGCACAGGCCACATCCAGCGTTCAGGGTGTGTTTCACCCGTCATACCGACTGCTACAGGCCGACGCCGCTGCCCTGCTCGGATGGCAGAACCTGACAGTGATCAAAGGCGGCGGGGGTGAGTTCGAACGGCATCCGGCGAAGGATGTCGCTGCCTTCGGTTTGCGGGATGGCGCAGCGTGGGAGGGGAATTTCCACGCCTTCATCGCCGAAACGCGTAGGCTTGCCGAACCCACAGCCGCCTATGACTTAGCGCAGCCCTCGGGTTTTGATGAACAGGTCATCATAGGCACAGCCGCCGCGGCATTGGCCACACTCGGAACGACAAACGTCGAAGGCACGGCCCGCAGGCTCTGGCATGCGCGCCAACCGCGCGACGCCGCATAAGGAGGATACGATGAAAGCCTTTCCGATGTTCATCCGCACATCCGGTCGCCGCGTTGTGATTGTGGGTGGCGGCGAACAGGCTGCGCAGAAGGCACGGCTTGTTTGCAAAACGGATGCAGAGATTATTCTGGTGTCCGCCGCATTGGAAGACGAGTTGCAGGGCCTTGTCGCATCGGGGCGCGCGACACAGATCAAGACACTTTCGCCGGAGGTCTTTGAGGACGCCGCTTTTGCCTTTGTCGGAACCGGCTGCCCAGGGTTTGATGCGGCGGCGCATGCCATTGCCAAGGTCGCGAAATGCCCCGTCAACGTGGTGGATCAGCCCGACCTTTGCGATCTGACGACACCGGCCATTGTTGACCGCGATCCGATCGTGGTAGCCATCGGCAGCGAAGGGACAGCGCCCGTCCTGACACGCGATATCAAGACAAAGCTAGAGGCAATCTTGCCTCAGAACCTCGGCGGTTTGGCGGCCCTTGCAGGCAACCTTCGCCCGCGGGTCGCGGAAAAGGTGGCACGGCACCGCCGCCGCGCCTTCTGGGCGTGGGTGTTCAAGGGCGAGGCGGCAGCGACATGGGCACGCGGGGCCGAACGTGAGGCCGCGCGCATGATCAAGGATGCTGTCGCCGAAGGTGGCGCGCTGGATCGTGCCAAAAGTGGCCATATCGCGCTGGTCGGCGCTGGCCCCGGTGCGCGCGACTTGCTCACCCTGCGCGCTGTCGAACGCCTGCAAGAGGCTGACGTTATCTTCTACGACCGGCTCGTCGATTCGGAAGTGCTGGAACTGGCCCGCCGTGATGCCGAGCGTATCTTTGTCGGCAAGGTCGTCGGCGCGCATGCATGGCCTCAGGATAAGATCAGCAACATGGTCGTGGCCGAGGCTCTGAAAGGTCGCAGAGTTGTGCGGCTCAAGTCAGGTGACCCTGCGATTTTCGGCCGCGCGACCGAAGAAATCGCAGCCGCGCAAGCCGTAGGCGTCCCCATCGAAATGGTGCCGGGTGTAACTGCCGCCTCGGCTGCCGCGGCCTCGCTTGGGCGCAGCCTGACGGAACGGGGCGTGGCCGATACCTTCGTCATAGCGACCGGCACGGGGTGTGCGGACAACCCCACGCCCCATTGCACACGGCTGTCGGGGCCAGGCACGACAACAGCCTTCTATATGTCCGTCGGTCAGGCCACGCGCGTGTCGGCCGATTTGATAAAGCAGGGCCTTCCCAGTGAGAGCGAGGTGGATGTCTGCGTCGATGTGTCGAAAGACTGCGAGCGGCATTTCGCAACGACGGTCTCCGACCTACCGCAGGCTCTTACGGCGCACGCAGTGAAAAGCTGCGCGATTATCCTTGTGAAATGGCCCGCTCATGTCGATGTTGGACAGCCCGTCAAGAGCCTGCCAAACGCTATTTGGGCTGAGGCATAGTGGTCGCACATTCAGCGTTGCGTCACAAATGTCCGCCTCACACTAGTAGAGATGTAGTTGCGCCACCCAGACCTCCCATCAGCGACTGAGCTTCAAAATAAGTGTGAGCGGCTCTCACCGTGGAATGCCGTCTGGCTAACTTTACGATGCCAAGATAGTCTGATGTTCGCCTTGTAGTCAGCTGATCTCGCGCTCGCAGCGAAAGCCCGGAATCCGCCCAAAGCTATTAAGCGACGGTAAACCTCCCAAAGTGCCTTGCATTGCAGGACCTGTCAGGAGAGGTGCTTCATTGTCCATGGTTGTATCGGCGAACTGACCTACTATTTCGAATTGTTGAAGGCGGCGTTCGCGGCTGCCCTGCTGAAACCACGGGGCATGAAGCGGCTATAGCACCAGGCGTAGATCGGTCCTTTCAATATGGCGCACCATGTCGTCGGTAGGGCGTTGCTTTCGGGGTGGGACCGAAATCGATTGAGGTCTGCCGGTCATGGCGGCTTTCTCGATTGCCTGCAGGGCTGTGACATCCGCCAAACCTTCGGATCCGTCAGGCTCGGGCTGCTGATCAAGGATTATGCAATCTGAGAAATAGGCTGTTTGCGCGCCGAACTGATCGATATCGCGAAAAGCTTTCTCAATGGTTTGACCATTTTGAGTTAGACGCGAAGAAAACGACCAAGTGCTAGGTGGTATTGGGATTAGTCAGGGTATTTCGCCACCCGATGTGTACTTGGCGAATGATAGGATCATCGCGAAGTGGCAGATTTATGCGGGCCGCTTTGATGAAAAGACCGTAGCTTCCTACCTTTCAACGCTCCGATATTGCGAGGGCGTGACCGGCGGGAAAAGTTTTGAGGTGTTCTCGATATCGGATGCAGAAAAGGTGCGGAATGATCTCAAACGTCGGGTGCGCAAGGATGCCCAAGACACCCTCTCGACCTCCACGGTCAGACACCGCGCCTCCCACCTTCGGACCTTCTTTGAGTGGTTGCTGAAGCAGGATGAGGGGGCGAAACTCGCAAAGGATCTGCCTGACTATTTCGAGTTACCGAAGGCGGCGTTCGCAGCGGCTCTCCCGAGAGCGATCAAGAAGTATCCAACGATTGAGGAAGCGGAGCATTTGTTAGAGGCTATGCCGCAGGATAGGTTTTCTACAGCAATTGGAAGTTTCTTGTGCGATCCAATAAATGATTCGTATGCGAAAACTAGTCGCAGTGCACCCGTTTGGGGAGGTACATTGCCGCTGTTTGTTATTGGGGGTGGTAGGCATTATGAAGGTTACTCGGGTGCATTCTCTGAAGTGGAACGTCTGATAAGTGAATCTTTGTTTCGGACTTCATTTAGCAAAATTGAACTTGATCTAAGCGAATAGTTGGACGTCTCGGATGCAAAAGGTCGCAGCTACTGTCGATTGATGGTGGGTTGGGGATTATCGCATTCGGATCTTGATCTGCCAGAATGGCTTACGCGCAATGAGCTCTCAGATGGCGAAAAACTTCGTAAATCCGATTTGGAGGACACTTTCGTTGGAAAAGAACAGACATGATGGTCTTATGCTGGCTGGGCTTTGCCTCGAAGGTGTCTGTATTAAATCAGTTCCGTGGTATTTAATGTGGTAAATTTAAGGGTTTTCTCTGGATTAGTGTATTAAAAACAATTTATTAGCGAAATTATTTGGCGGACTGTCGCTCCGCCACTTACACAGTGCAAACCCGAGATGAGGTCCCTGACGGGGCCTTTTTTCTTTTTGGTTCAAAGGGGTTTAACGAGGCCATGCGACTTTCGGAGACTAACGATTTGACCGAAACCGGTCTCCGAACGCCCCGCGTCTCTTTCCGTCCGCCCTTCACCTAGATCAGGACGGATTCAAAACTGGTCGTCTTTTCAGACGCTTGACGAGGATGGATTGCGCCGCAGTTGCGGCAATTTCGTCCGCTATCGGTGCAAACTGAGACACCCGAAGGCGGCGTGATTGTGCGGGCTGATGCGAAAGACTGCGAGAAGTCTCTGATGACAAAGAGCCTTTCCGCTCATAGCTTGGCGGCATGTCGAATGGGCCTTGGACAGACGAAGAAAACGATCTGATCGTCGCAGATTACTTTGCGATGCTGGCCGATGACATCGCTGGGCACCGCTATAACAAGGCCGAGCATCGACGGGCGCTTATGCCGTTGTTGAAAGACCGGTCCGAGGGATCGGTCGAGTTCAAGCACCAGAACATCAGCGCCGTGCTCAAGGGGCTCGGGGAAGACTGGATCCCCGGCTACAAGCCTGCGTTCAATTTCCAGATGACCTTGGTGGATGCCGTGGCGCGCTGGCTGG
>JAEPMR010000069.1 GCA_017643845.1 Marivivens sp.
GGAGTGAAGCGCTCTCGATCTGGGTCTTCGTCGCATTGATAGCTCCGCTCTGCTACGCCTTTGAAGGTAACTATGTTGCCAAATGGGGCACAGCAGGGCTGGATCCTGTGCAGACGCTCCTCGGAGCATCGATCTTGGGATTGGTCTTTTCCGGGCTCATTGGATGGCTGACAGGGCAGTTTTTCTGGCCTCACATGCCACCACAACCGCAGGATACTGCGATTTTCGTGAGTTCTGCCGTACACGCGACGGTCTATACGGGATATGTGTGGCTCGTTAGGCGCGCGGGATCGGTGTTTGCCGCGCAGGTAAGCTACATTGTGACCTTGAGTGGAGTGCTCTGGGCCATGTTAATCCTTGGCGAAAGCTATTCCGGTTGGGTCTGGGCGGCGTTTGTCGCTATGATTGCGGGCGTCGGTCTCGTGCAGCCGAAGGCTCGCGACATTCCGCAGCCGATGGATACGCCGATAGGACCACAAGACAGGAGCGGACAAACATGATCGCGGACTGGCTTAGCCTCTCTCAAGACATGCAGGCCTTTATGACCCTCGCGGTTGTCGGTTTGATGTTCGTGCTCTTCCTTCGTGAAACCTTCTCTACCGAGGTTGTCGCGCTTGTTGGTGTTTCTGCCTTGTTGATCCTCGGAACGCTGCCGTATGAGACCGGACTGGAGGTCTTGTCCAACCCCGCACCATGGACAATTGCCGCGATGTTCATCGTCATGGGCGCGCTGGTACGCACCGGTGCGCTCGATAGTCTCACGGCAGTCGCTGAACGATATGCAAAGAGCCATCCCCGCCTCGCAATCGGAGCGGTTCTGCTGTTCGTCGTCGCTGCGTCAGCGGTGATGAATAATACGCCTGTCGTTGTGGTGATGATCCCGGTAGTGGTGCAGCTCGCCAAGAGCATGGGTATTTCAGGCTCAAAGCTGCTCATCCCGCTCAGCTATGCTGCCATTTTAGGTGGGTCCCTGACCCTGATCGGGACTTCGACCAATCTCCTGGTGGATGGCGTCGCGCGGTCCGAGGGCCTTGCGCCGTTCACTATTTTTGAAATCACTCCAATGGGGCTTCTCGTCTGTTGTTGGGGTCTGATCTACCTGCGCTTTATCGCCCCGCTCCTGCTACCTGAACGGGACAGCATGGCCAGTGTCCTTTCAGACCGCTCAAAGATGCGGTTTTTCACCGAAGCGATCATTCCGAAGGATAGCAACCTTGTCGGACGCGAGGTCAAAGGCATCCAGCTATTTAAGCGTGAAGGCGTGCGCCTGATTGATGTGGTGCGCAAGGATGTTTCCCTGCGCCGCGATATGGGCGCTGTAAAGCTGGAGGTCGGGGATCGTGTCGTCTTGCGAACTCCAATGGCAGAGCTTTTGTCACTGCAACGCGACAAAAGCTTGCGGCGTATGGACCAGCTTTCCGCCGTCGAAACGACCACGGTCGAAGTTCTGATTACGCCTGACTGCAAGCTTGTCGGACGAAGGTTGGGCGAGGTGCGTTTGCGGCGGCGCTATGGTGTCTATGTGCTCGCTGTCCATCGCCGTGATCGGAATATCGGCCGTCAAATTGACGATCTCGTCGTCCGGGTGGGGGATACGCTTCTTCTCGAAGGTGCACCTGAGGAGATTCAGCGGCTCGCCCAAGACATGCAGATGGTCGATGTATCCAAGCCTTCAGCGCGTGCCTTTCGTCGCGCCCATGCACCGCTCGCGATTGCGGCCCTTGCCGGAATTGTGATTCTCGCAGCACTCGGGGTCGCACCGATTCTCGCTCTGGCTATCGTGGCGGTGGCATTGGTCTTGGCAACGGGCTGTATAGATGCCGAAGAGGCCTTTGAATTTGTCGAGGGGCGGCTCTTGGCGCTCATATTCTCAATGCTTGGGGTCGGTGCGGCCCTTCAGCATTCCGGTGCCGTCTCGATGATCGTGGATCAGGTCGCGCCCGGTTTGTCGGCGCTTCCACCATTTTTCCTGATTTGGGCGGTTTACTTGCTGACCTCCGTTCTGACTGAACTGGTGACCAACAACGCCGTTGCCGTGATCATCACGCCGATTGCAATTAGCATCGGTGTAGCGCTCGGCGTTGATCCGCGCCCGCTTGTGGTCGCGGTAATGATTGCGGCCTCTGCAAGCTTTGCCACACCTATCGGTTATCAAACCAACACGCTTGTTTACGGCCCGGGAGGATACAAGTTCACGGACTTCCTCAAAGTTGGAATACCACTGAACCTAAGTATGGGGGTCCTCGCGTCGGCGACGATCCCCTTGATCTGGCCGCTTTAGACGAACGGAGCAGTGACACCGCGCGCAGCGCCAGCCACCGCCAGCGCTTCTTCGAGGGAAACGGTACGATCAAACAGCGACCGCCCGACAATCGTCCCTGAAATTCCCGGTACGTATTTTATCCGCGAAATGTCATCCAGTCCGCGAATGGTTCCCCGTGCGATAACGGGCGACTGCGACAGCTCCGCGAGGCGCGTGATCAAGGCAAGCGACGCATCGGAATCGGCAATGTCAGCGTCAATGTCGGTCACGAGGATGCTCGCGAGCGGATCGTCTTTGAACCATCCGATGAAATCATCGGGATCATAGGCGCTCGTTTCCTTCCAGCCGCCCGACATGACCTTACCCTTAAAGACATCTACCGCGACAACGATCTGATCAGGGTAGGCATGAGCTGCTCTTTTGACCAAGTCGGGATTGGTGACTGCCGCACTTGCCACAACGACCCGTCCGGCGCCTGCGTCGATCCAATGTGAAATCTTCTCCATTGAATTCATCCCGCCGCCGAGCTGAACTGGGATCCCCGCGTGGCGGATAATATCAAGAACGATGTCTTCGTTTGTCTTTGTGGAATGTGCAACCGCGTCAAAGTCTGTCACGTGCAGCCATTCCGCGCCCGCCGCAGCAAATTCGCGCGCCCTTTCCACCGGATCTACGTGCCAGATCTGGGGTTCATCGAGTCGCCCACGATGCAGACTGACGCAGCGACCGTTTTGCAGTTCAATTGCTGGAATAATCATCATGGCGCTTTCCTCTATGCCATAGGAGTTGCACGACACTAATCAGGCAATCCTATCATATGGATGACCAAAACCGGCATTTTGTTGTTCGGTTCCGCTGAGATGGCGTCCTTCATGGGATTGCGAAGCTACGGCCATCTGGCATATAGAGCCGAGAATTCTCTAGTTATCTGAGGTTGACGTATGGCCGGCCATTCAAAATGGGCAAACATTCAGCATCGCAAGGGACGGCAGGACGCTGCACGGTCCAAGCTGTTCTCCAAGCTGGCGAAGGAAATCACCGTCGCGGCTAAAATGGGCGATCCTGATCCTGAAAAGAACCCGCGTCTGCGGCTTGCCGTTAAGGAGGCCAAGTCAAGCTCTGTCCCGAAGGACGTGATCGAGCGCGCGATCAAGAAATCGCTGGGTGGTGACGCCGAAAACTACGAAGAAATTCGGTATGAGGGGTACGGTCCGGGTGGTGTTGCTGTCATCGTCGAAGCAATGACCGATAACCGCAATCGGACAGCTTCGAATGTAAGGTCGACTTTTGGAAAGAACGGCGGAAATCTGGGTGAAACAGGATCAGTCGGTTTCATGTTCGAACGCAAAGGTGAGGTCATTTATCCGGCCAGCGTCGGGGATGCGGATACCGTTATGATGGCTGCGATTGAGGCCGGTGCCGAAGATTGCGAAAGCGATGAGAATGGTCACGTCATCTATTGTGCGGATACCGATCTTAACGAAGTGTCCACTGCATTAGAGGGCGCGTTGGGCGAGTCGGAGTCAACGAAACTCATCTGGAAGCCGACAACGACCACTGAGCTCGACCTGGAAGGCGCGCAAAAGTTGATGAAGCTAATTGACGCGCTTGAAGATGACGATGACGTCCAGTCGGTCACATCAAACTTCGAAGCATCCGACGAGGTTATGCAGCAGCTTGCAGGCTGAGCTCCGATGAAGGTCGCTGAAAACCGAGTCGCCCTTCGTCATGGCTGAAGCCTTCCTGTCGGGCTTCGCGCTCGGTTTGAGCCTTATTCTCGCAATCGGAGCGCAAAACGCCTTTGTTCTGCGACAGGGGCTAAAGGGGCAACACGTCTTCTTTGTTGTGATAACCTGTGCCCTTTCGGACGCGATTTTGATTGCGCTCGGTGTGTCAGGCTTTGCTGCACTTGCAGAGGCGATTGAAGGAATGGTGACGCCACTTCGCTATGCGGCCGCGATCTTCCTTCTCGGATACGGTGTGTTGAGTTTTCGTTCTGCTTGGGTTGGTGGCCATTCCCTTGGAGCTGCCGATGGCGGTGCGCAGTCTTTGTCGAAGGCGATTGGCATATGCCTCGCTCTAACTTGGCTCAATCCGCACGTCTATTTGGACACTGTTTTGTTGCTTGGCTCAGTGTCACTCTCCTATGCACCGATTTCTTGGGTGTTCGGAGCCGGAGCAATGACCGCCTCTTTCGTTTTCTTCTTTTCGCTGGGTTACGGCGCCGCAGCTCTTCGGCCGATCTTTGCAAAACCAGCCGCATGGCGCATTTTTGAAGCATTGGTTGGCGTGGTCATGGTGTGGCTTGCTATTATGTTGATCTACGTCGCTTAGGGCTTGTAAATCCGCCGGTTTCGGCGTCACATTCCAACAATGTCCCGCCAAACTCATCAATCTTCGACACCACTCCGTGGCGTATTCTGGATGCTCGTCGCCGGATTGAATTTTGTTGCGGTGACCGCGTTGGTCAAACTCGTTGGCACAGATGTTCCCGCAGCGCAGGCCGCCTTCCTCCGGTATGCGCTGGGGCTGGTCTTTATTCTCCCTATGATTGGGGTGATGCGTGGCGCGCGTGTTGACAGGCAATCTCTGAGCCTGTTTGCTGCACGTGGCGGTTTCCATGCGTTTGCAGTGATCCTGTGGTTCTATGCAATGGCACGCATTCCGATTGCCGAGGTGACTGCATTGAATTACCTCAATCCGGTTTATGTCACTCTGTTCGCAGCACTGTTTATGGGTGAGGGGCTCGCCGCACGTCGCCTGGTAGCAGTAGCGGCCGCGTTTGTGGGCGCCATTTTGGTCCTTCGCCCGGGATTGCGAGAGGTCGAAATCGGTCATATCGCGATGCTTGGTACCGCCATTATGTTTGCTGGAAGCTATCTGCTCGCCAAGCGCCTATCGTCCCAGTTTTCCGCCGCGGTCATCGTCGGGTATCTTTCTGTCTTTGTGACGATAGGCCTTTTCCCGTTCGCGGTCTCCGTATGGGTCACGCCGGGGTTGGAAGATTTGGGATGGCTTTTTCTCGTGGCGTTCTTTGCGACGGCGGGTCACTACACAATGACACTTGCATTTGCCGCAGCGCCGCTCACGGTAACCCAGCCGGTGAGCTTTCTTCAGTTGGTTTGGGCCAGCTTGCTGGGGTGGCTGGTGTTCAACGAAGGTTTGGATCCCTTTGTCATTTCAGGTGGTGCTCTGATTGTTGCAGCAGTCAGTTTCATTACGTGGAGAGAAGCGCGGCTTTCGCGTCAAGTCACGCCGCCGCCGCCAGCGACCAAAGTTTAGCGAACCGGTCCTTTATTAACTTTGGAATTTGATGCGGATCAAAGTCTTTGATTGTTGAACCAATCATTGTGCTGGGGAATGATAAGGAGGACACCGATGTCGCACACGCCACACGAATTGGCCGAAGATTTCCCGGATAAACGGGAGTTGATACACGATCTAAAAACGTCGGATGCGCATTTTGCGCAAATTGCCGAGAAGTATCATGAGTTGAATCGGACCGTGCATCGCGCAGAGACGAATGTGGAGCCTGTAGATGGGCTCTACATGTCCGAACTGCGAAAGGAGCGCATGGCCCTTAAGGACGAGATCGCGCGGATGCTGAACGATGAGATTCACGCAAGGAAATAGTCGTTGATGTGACGGGGTGCGGTCTTGCACCCCGTCACATTTCTTTAGTTAACCCGATAGGGCAGTATTTCCCGAGTGTTGGGGTCGATGTCGATCCGCCTTTCAAGTGGCGGTATCGACCGTTGCGCACAATTCGTACGTTCGCAGATTCGGCAGGAAATCCCGATGGGTTCAAAAGCTTCGGCCACATCTGTATCCATATGGTCAGCGTATACCAGCTCACGGGCATGTTGTACTTCACAGCCCAGTCCGATGGCGTAGCGGCGCGTCGGTGCGTGGAACGCGCCTCCTGATTTGGTCACATCGCGTGCGAGGCAAAAATACCGGATTCCATCGGGTGTTTCGGCCAATTGCCTCAGAAAGCGCCCAGGTGTTTCGAAGGCGCGATGCACATTCCAAAGCGGGCAGGCACCGCCATATCGTGCGAACTGTAATGTTGTCGCGGAATGGCGCTTGGTGATGGTTCCTGCTGGATCGACCCGAACAAAGAAAAACGGTATGCCCTTCGCTCCAGGGCGCTGGAGCGTCGATAGTCGATGTGCCACCTGCTCAAGCGACGCGCCAAATCGATCTGAAAGCCGCTCAAGATCATGCCGAAATTCCCGCGCTTTTGCGAGGAAATCCCCATAGGGCATCATCGCCGCACCGGCAAAATAGTTGGCGAGGCCGATCTTGGCGATGGAGCGGGCCTCGTCCGACTGGAACCGCGCTAGATCCAGTGTCGCGTCCAGAAGCTTTTCCGAGGTCAAAAGTGCGAGCTGAGTCAGAATTTGGAAGGTCTGAGTCGAAGCCTCTGAGCGACGCGACAAGGTCAACCGTCTATTCTCACGATCATACGATCGAAGGGTATCGGTATCCTCGAAATGCACTGAAATCTGTCTCGATCGCAACTGCTCGATGGCGGCGGCCATAATTGGCCCTTGCTCGGACAGCCGCTCCGAAAAACTTTCGGCTGCTCGGTCAATCGGATCAATGTAGTTGTCACAGTAATGGAAGAAATCGCGGACTTCTTCCCAGGGGGAGGGCTGTAGCCGTGCCCCGTCTCGCCCCAGCGCCTCGTCCAGTGACGCGAGCCGTTCGTGCGTCTGTTTATAGGCGTTGTGCAATTCCAAAAGCGCGCGGGCAAAACTTGGCGCGTTAGAGGCGACAAGTCGCAGGTCTGCCGGTGTCGGGCTAAGGCCCGCGAACACCGGATCGGCGAGAATCTCCCGCATATCTCCGATCAGTCGGGCTTCATCACCGGATTGAAGCTCGGTGACGTCAAACCCGAATTCGCGCGCCAGTGACAGGACAACTGTTGTGCTGACGGGACGGTTGTTGTTTTCCATCTGGTTCAAATAGGGAAGTGAGACGCCAAGCTTTTCCGAGAAAGCCTTTTGCGTCAGCGAAAGTCGCGCGCGAATTTCTCGGAGTTTTGCGCCAGCGTAGAGTTTTTGTGTTGCCATGGCTCTTTGCAGTTTTGCGATTGTCCCTTAGCTACTGCAAATTCACCCTGAACTGTCAACCAAGCGCCTTGTTCCGTCGGATCACATAGAGGCTGCTGACGATTGAAAGGCACGATGTCACGAACATCAGTGTTTGCAACGGAAGTGCACCGGATTCGATGTCGAGCATGCTGCCGGCATAGGCGGAGAGGACGGCGCCACCAGCAATCATGATTGCCCCGCCCAGACCGCTTGCAGTCCCCGCGAGATGCGGGCGCACCGAAAGTGACCCAGAGGTGGCGCTTGGTAGGAGAATGCCATTTCCGGTCCCGAGAAGCGTGCAAAACCCAAAGAAAACGAGTGGATGCTGTATCCCTGCTAGAGCGAGAGCCAGCGAAATGCCTAAGCCCGTAGACGCGATACCCGCGCCTATGAGGCACATCTTGTCGATGCCAACCTGGACGGAATAACGACCCGAAAGGAAGTTGCCGAATGCATAGCCGATGGCAGGAGAGCCAAGAGCGACACCCGCCCAAACTGGTGACAGGCCAAAAACGGCGCCCGCGACAAATGATGTTCCGCCGAGCAATGCAAAAAATGACCCCGAAGCAAAAGCTGCGCTTAGGACGTATCCCCAGAACCGAGGTGAGGTCAAAAGTCCCGGATAGTCGCGAATCTGGTCGCGAAACGTTCCGGTCTGGGTCGGCCGAGTTTCCGGCAAACGCATGGTGCACATCACAAGCACAAACAAAGCACCTCCAGTCAGGAGGAAAAAGCTCGATTGCCAGCCTAGAAACTGTTCGAGTGAGCCACCGATCATCGGGCCGATCATCGGTATCAGCGCCATGCCCATCGTTACATACCCGATCATGGAAGCCGCGCGGTCCTGATCGAAAATGTCGCGCACGATCGTCCGGCTTAGGACCATTCCGGCAGCGACAGAGGCTTGAAGAAAGCGAAACGCTAGAAACACCATGACATCGGTTGAAAGCGCGGCACCAAGACTGGCAACCGTGAAGATCGCCAAGGAAACGAGCAGAACGGGCCGCCGCCCATAGCGATCTGCGAGCGGACCAATGATGATTTGGAGGACGGCCGTTGATGCCAGATACCCTGATACTGCGAGCTGAATGACTGCATAGTCCGTCTCGAAATAGGTGGTCATCGCCTGAAGGGACGGAAGAAAAATCGACATCGACAACGCAGAGATCCCCGCCAGCAAAACCAGAATCCCTATGCCGGGGCGGCGCTCTGTTGTGCTGCTGGATATCGCTGAATTCTCTGTCATCCTCGTGCGTTACGCTTGCCGATCTGAAAAGTCTATCTTGCCGTTAGGTTCAATAGTTTTTGCAAACATAGCACCACTGCAAATCATTTGATTTGCAAATATACGGATTGTAGCTTCGTGATTTGTCGTTCGACCGTTACAAATCCCCAAATCGGAGGAGATTCTATGCGCGATATTCTTCAGCAGCTCGAAGAGAGAAGAGACACAGCCCGCCTTGGTGGGGGGCAAAAACGCATTGATGCCCAGCATTCCAAAGGAAAGTTAACCGCTCGCGAACGCATCGAGTTGCTCCTTGATGAGGAGTCTTTCGAGGAATTCGATATGTTCGTTTCCCATCGGTGTACTGATTTTGGAATGGAAGAAAATAAGCCGTCAGGTGACGGTGTGATTACCGGCTGGGGCACCGTCAATGGGCGCATGGTCTATGTGTTCAGTCAGGATTTTACGGTTTTTGGCGGCTCCCTATCGGAAACGCATGCCCAGAAAATTTGCAAGATCATGGATATGGCGGTTCAAAATGGAGCGCCTGTCATCGGTCTGAATGACTCCGGCGGTGCGCGAATTCAGGAAGGTGTCGCCTCACTCGCAGGCTATGCGGAGGTGTTCAAACGGAACATTCTCGCGTCTGGAGTGGTTCCGCAGATCAGCGTGATCATGGGGCCGTGTGCAGGTGGGGCCGTCTATTCGCCTGCGATGACCGATTTTATCTTCATGGTTCGCGACACGAGCTACATGTTCGTCACGGGGCCCGATGTGGTGAAGACTGTGACAAACGAGGTTGTCACTGCGGAGGAACTGGGTGGCGCAAGCACTCATACCAAAAAATCGTCGGTTGCGGACGGCGCTTTCGAGAATGATGTCGAGGCATTGACCGAAGTACGCCGTCTCATCGATTTCCTTCCGCAAAACAACCGCGAGAAAGCGCCGGTGCGTCCGTTTTTCGATGATGTGCAGCGGGTCGAGGACAGCCTCGATACGTTGATCCCCGAGAACCCGAATGCGCCCTATGACATGAAAGAGCTCATTCATAAGGTGGCAGACGAGGGGGATTTTTACGAAATCCAAGAAGATTTCGCGAAAAATATTCTCACTGGGTTTATTCGTCTTGAGGGATCTACGATTGGGGTCGTTGCTAATCAGCCGATGGTGCTCGCAGGATGCCTCGATATTGATAGCTCAAGGAAGGCCGCGCGGTTTGTTCGGTTCTGCGATGCGTTCGAAATCCCGATTCTGACGCTTGTTGATGTGCCGGGTTTCCTTCCAGGTACCAGCCAGGAATACGGCGGCGTGATCAAGCATGGTGCAAAGCTCCTCTTCGCATATGGAGAGGCGACTGTACCAAAAGTCACAGTCATCACGCGCAAGGCATATGGCGGTGCCTATGACGTGATGTCATCAAAGCATTTGCGCGGCGATTTCAACTATGCGTGGCCCACCGCGGAGGTCGCGGTGATGGGTGCAAAAGGGGCGACTGAAATCCTTTACAGGTCCGAATTGGGTGACGCTGAAAAGATCGCAGGTCGCACGAAGGACTATGAGGATCGTTTCGCGAATCCGTTCGTGGCGGCTGAGCGAGGGTTTATTGACGAGGTAATCATGCCGCATTCAACGCGGCGTCGGGTCTGTAAAGCCTTCGCAAGCCTGCGCGGCAAGTTCTTGAAAAATCCATGGAAAAAGCACGACAACATTCCACTGTGAGGATCGCGGGCGATGCATAAGCACAAAGGTTTTCCAAGCCGCCTTCCGGGAACTGATTTCCAGTTCACGATACGGCGTCCTGGAAAGGACGGCGCGACGAAACTGGTTGCTCGGGAACGGTATCGTGACCGCCGACCGGCGGATCGCCGCGCGGACGCCGGATTTATGCGAGCCCTGTGGGAGTGCTTTGGCGAGGAGCCGTTCGTTCGTGGTAATCTCGATGCCGGTCGATTGGGCTGGTTACTCGGACGTGAGGTCGTCACGCTCGACGATCCCTTCGATCCAGAAGACTACGACGCGCTTCTTCAAATCAATTTACCGCTCGCGCGGCAGAGTTTTCCAGAGGTCTTCGAAGGATGACCCCGCTTTGCCAGACGCCTGCCCAACATCGGGGATAACAGATGTTCAAGAAAATACTTATCGCCAACCGAGGTGAAATCGCCTGCCGCGTGATCAAGACGGCCCGCAAGATGGGGATTGCGACAGTTGCGCTCTACTCGGATGCGGATCGCAATGCCCTGCACGTCAAAATGGCGGATGAGGCCGTACATATCGGCCCTGCGCCTGCGAACCAGAGCTATATCGTGATCGAAAATGTCATGAAGGCGATCCGTGAAACAGGAGCGGAAGCCGTTCATCCCGGTTACGGTTTTCTCTCTGAGAACCCCAAATTTGCTGAGGCACTCGCCGCAGAAGGCGTTGCTTTCATTGGTCCGCCTAAAGGCGCAATTGAGGCGATGGGGGACAAGATTACCTCCAAAAAAATCGCGCAAGAGGCCAATGTCAGCACGGTTCCCGGCTACATGGGGCTCATCGAAGATGCAGATGAGGCAGTAAAGATCAGTCGCCAGATCGGCTATCCCGTCATGATCAAGGCATCTGCGGGTGGCGGCGGCAAGGGTATGCGGATTGCATGGTCCGATGAGGAGGCCCGAGAGGGGTTCCAGTCATCGAAAAACGAGGCGGCCTCTTCATTCGGCGATGATCGTATTTTTATCGAAAAATTCGTCACACAGCCCCGCCACATCGAAATTCAGGTTCTGGCAGATGGGCATGGAAACGCTGTCTATTTGCATGAGCGTGAATGTTCGATCCAGCGCCGCAATCAAAAAGTTATCGAAGAAGCGCCGTCGCCTTTCCTCGATGAAGCGACCCGCAAGGCGATGGGAGAGCAATCCGTCGCTTTGGCACAGGCTGTGGGATATACTTCAGCCGGCACCGTAGAATTCATCGTCGACGGTGATCGTAATTTCTATTTCCTTGAAATGAATACGCGTCTGCAGGTCGAGCATCCGGTGACAGAATTGATCACTGGGATTGATCTGGTAGAGCAAATGATCCGCGTAGCAGCCGGTGAAGCGCTATCATTCAAGCAGAGCGACTTGAAGATCAATGGCTGGGCAATAGAGAGCCGCCTTTATGCCGAGGATCCATATCGCAATTTCCTCCCGTCGATTGGCCGACTGTCTCGCTATCGTCCCCCTGAAGAGGTCGCGGAGGCCGCACGTGTCGTTCGAAATGATACGGGCGTCTATGAAGGCGGCGAAATCAGTATGTATTACGATCCGATGATTGCGAAGCTTTGCACGTGGGCGCCAGACCGCGGATTGGCAATCGAGGAGATGCGTGTGGCGCTTGATCGGTTCGAATTGGAGGGGATCGGGCATAATTTGCCGTTTCTGTCAGCGGTGATGGATCACCCGAAATTTATTTCGGGTGATATGACGACAGCATTCATCGCCGAAGAATACCCCGATGGTTTCGACGGTGTCGCGCTTGACCTGCCGAGCATGAAGCGCGTCGCTGCGGCCTGTGCCGCGATGTATCGTGTGGGTGAGATCCGGCGATCCCGGATTTCGGGACGAATGGACAATCACGAGCGCCTCGTCGGTGAGGATTGGGTGGTCTCGGTTGGTGATCAGGAGTTTGTGACTTCGATATCCGCTGACAAGAGCGGTTCTACTGTGGCCGTTGATGGCGAAGCATTTAGAGTGGAAAGCGATTGGGTGCCGGGGCAGTCATTGGCAATCCTTCAGGTGAATGGCGCACCAATTGTCTTGAAAGTTGAAAAGCGGACATCAGGTTTCCGAGTGCGGACGCGTGGGGCAGACCTCCGTGTCTATGTCCGCACGCCGCGGCAGGCCGAATTGTCAAAGCACATGATCGAAAAAGTTGCGCCGGACACTTCCAAGATGCTGCTCTGCCCGATGCCAGGTCTCATCGTTTCGATGAACGTGGCCGAGGGCGACGAGGTGCAGGAAGGGCAGGCGCTTTGCGTGGTCGAAGCAATGAAGATGGAAAACATCCTCAGAGCCGAGCGTAAGGCGACCGTGTCAAAGGTGCATGCGGCCGCTGGTGACAGTCTTGCAGTCGATGAAATCATCATTGAGTTCGAATGATGAAGGCGATGGCGGATAATCGAACGTTCTATCTTGCCTCTTCCAGCTCCTGCTGGCGGATCGTGGATTTGTCGATTGACCGCGAAATTTCGCGCATGTGCCATGGCGCTGGTTTTCGCAGAATTACGCGTCCGTCCTTGTCCAGAACGACCAGCATGAATCCGCGAGGACGCAGGTCTTCGCGCCATTGCGACGGCGTTTCCCTGTCGGTGTCGGTGATGACAATGACATCGCGCTCGACAAGAACCTCCATTCGTTCCGCAATATATTCCATCTGCGTTCGGAATTGTGGGTCAAACGGACTGTCTGCAAAAACAACCAACGGCCTCGCACGCCAAATCAAACTATCTGGCTCAACGTCAGAACCTTCGAAGATCAGACCTGGATTCTCGACCCAAGCTTCGACGGCCTCCTGCGAGAGCGCGGAGGATGCCTGCAGGAGCGATCCTGCTACGAAAGCAAATGCTAAAAACCATCTCATAGACAGCAATATAGTCACTGGTTTTGGGAGTGCGAATGCAAAGTGTAACGACGCGCTCAGAATCCGACAAATTGCCGTGATCCCGTAAAGAATAATGTGACTTCAACTGACCTGAACCCCAGTCTGACAAGCCCAGATTTGCCAGCTTGTAT